>PQAL01000017.1 GCA_003105035.1 Anaerolineales bacterium
TTGTCATCCTCCTCAAGCGTATAGCTTATCGCCCCCGTTACGCTGCTCCATTGAACATTATAGTTCCCATCTCCATCGGTGTTGTCAATCGGAGATAGCACTGGCGCCGAGGGTTTGACATTCACCACTTCAATATTCGACCAGGGACTATCTCCGTCAGCGTTGCTGGCCAGAACCCGGTAGTACCACGTGCCTGCCAGCTGTCCTGTGACCACATGTTGGGTGATCGTGCCTGTATAGCTTATGCTCGGGGAGCTGAAGCTCGAGTTGTCATCCTGCTCAAGGGTATATGTTAAGGTTCCAGTTACGCTGTTCCAATCAACCAGGTAGGTTCCATCTCCATCTGGATTAGTTATCGGTTCCAGGACAGGCGCGGCTGGTGGAGCATTAATCACCACAACCAATTCCGTATTTGACCAGGGACTTTTACCGCCAGCGTTGCTGGCCATCACCCGGTAATACCAGGTGCCGTAATATTGGCCAGTGAGCGGAAATTGATTGTTGTTACCTTGATAAAGGATCTTTGGTGAACCGAAGCTATCGTTGTCGTCCTCCTCAAGCGTGTAGCTTATTGCCCCGGTCACACTACTCCATTGAATGGTGAAGTTCCCATCCCCATCGGGGTTGTCAATCGCCGATAGCACTGGCGCTGAGGGTTTGACATTCACCAACTGGGTATTCGACCAGGGGCTATCTCCGTCACCGTTGCTGGCCAGAACCCGGTAGTACCACGTGCCTGCCAGCTGTCCTGTGACCACATGTTGGGTGATCGTGCCCGTATAGCTTATGCTCGGGGAGCTGAAACTCGAGTTGTCATCCTCCTCAAGGGTATATGTTAGGGTTCCAGTTACGCTGTTCCAATCAACCAGGTAGGTTCCATCTCCATCTGGATTAGTTATCGGCTCCAAGACAGGCGCATTTGGTGGAGCATTAATGACCATAACCAATTCCGTATTTGACCAGAGGCTATTACTGCTAGCGTTGCTGGCCATCACCCGGTAATACCAGGTGCCGTAATACTGCCCATTCACCTGATATTGAGTATCAGCTCCGAAATAGCGCGTAACCGGTGAGGTAAACCCCGGATTGTCATCTTGTTCGAGGGTGTAGCTGGTGGCAGATGGCACTGTGGTCCAGCTTACCAGGTAACTCCCATCACCATCTGCATTATCAATTGGCAACAGGGTTGGGCTTTTTAAGGCAAGCAAAAAATCCTGCTCGACCGTAGCACCACTCACCTCCGCGAAGACTCGAGGTTGCGCAGACACTCCCTGAACCCCGGATGGACCCGGGATGCCCAGGGATGTGAACATTGACATGAGAATGAAAACAATAACCAGTCTACTTATGCGCATTTCCCATCACTCAAATAATTAGTAAAACCTAGTACTCCTTAATATAAACCATAATCACCTGTAATTCAATTAGAAATTTCAGGCTTTCCACTTTTTTAATGGGAAGGTCAACCGAGTGTTACACTTCTTGGAGCCTGATTAGTTTACCGGGAGCTATAACTAACTACACAATCCCCTACCGCCGTTTTTAAGGTGACATCAATGGTGGTAGAGGCTGGAAGTGCCCCAGAAGATCCGACGCAGTATGCCATCCCGTCACCATCGGTATCTGTGCCGGTGCAGCCTCCCTGTCCTGAATAAACTGGATTATTGACCGCGTCAAATCCATAACCGGGTGAAGAAAATTGAACAATGAACGTGATGGATACATTCGTATCGATTGGCACAGTGAAGGGATCCACCTTGCAAGTGTTGATCACCACCGTTGGTGGGGAGGTAGGAATGACCGGTGTGTTAGTGGGATAAACTACATTGGATGTGGCCGTATATGCCGGCGTACGAGTATAAATCCGGGTCGGCGTCGTCGTTTGTGTGGGAGTACCAGTACTGGACGGTGTATAGGTAGGTGAAGAGGTGTTTGATGGGCGGGGAGTGAATGTCGGCAATGGCGTGTAGGTTGGCAACATTGTTATGCTGGGTTCTGGGCTTGAGGTCACTGATGCTGTCGGAGCATTCGTCTTTTTATATATCTCCGTGGCATCTACCTTGGGTGCTGCGATCCCACCGTCTTTTACATTGAGGATCCCGATTAAAAACCCAAATACAGCGGCCAGCCCCACAAGGAAGACTGCCATACCTTTTCTCTGCAAGCCTGGGTCAAAAGGATCCATGGTTCTAAGCTGAACAACCTGTCAACCGGAATGTCACTTGAGTTAATGGGATTTTTTGTTTCCGTCCGCGCCTACATAAGCCAATCCACGCGAAAACCTATTCGCCCATATTGCGACCTTATTTTACATCATTGTGGGCTTGAATTCTGAGACCCCAGGCTTAATGTTGTTTGGAGGGCTATGTACTTATATCCATTGATGTAAACCCGACCGTCAGTCAGATGATTATCATGGTTTACTTCAATCATCCCCCCGCAGCGCAGCACATCCTCATAACACTAGCGAGTAAGATCGATATTTTCATCCAAATAATCGTCTATTGATTATGGAAATGGCCGGCCGATGCTGAGTGCTTGAATCAGCTCCGGCTCAAGATCCTTATAAACATCATCTGGTTGAATTTTTAATGCATCAAGAGTCTTACTAAAGAAACTGCGCGCAGTGATGACCACAACAAGATCAAGGACCTGTTCATCTGAAAGATCATAGGCTCGCAGTGCATTGATATCGACCTCAGTTATCTCACCCGGGTGTTGAATAACTTTTTGTGCAAAGGTCATCAATGCCACTTCCTGCTCAGAAAGGCCAGCTTGGCGGAAATCTGCAACCACCGCCAGCAGCTGTTCAACCGTGAAAAAATTTTTACGGAGCAACGCTCCATGGGCAAGCATTCAATAGGAACACCCGAGTGCCATTGCTGCCGCAAAGGTCACCAGTTCGTACTGTCGTAGCCTCATCTTCGGGCGTACTGTCCCAATCAGCTTCAACCAGGCGTCGTAAATCTCCGGGTGCAGGCTGAATGCCTGTGTATACTGTGGTACATATCCCTTAGACCCCAGGTCTGCCTGATATTGCTCACGTAACAAACCGTCAGCCTGATCGACAGGTATCGTTTTTATAAAAGCCATTTTTTCTCCATCCCACCTATATATGTTAATACAAAAGACCGATCATTTCCACCCTATTAAGACCAATATTGTACCATATAGTATATGTTTCAGTTAATCAATCTGCATATTTTTCCCCAGGTCTTCACTAGCTTTTTTAACATATTTTTTGATCTGAGCGTTTGCCCAGGCATAATGGTTACACGTGTTGCCAGCGATATAATCTGCAAGGATCAGTGGACCCGTCCAAGTGAAGCGGCTTCGGGTAAACATATCTTCTTCAGGGATAGACCCTATGACCGTCATGACTTCCTGGTATGAGGCATAAAATTCTGTGAAGACGTCAGCCAGGTCACGCCCCTGATTTTGTTTAAAAATTTGTTGGTTTAGGGCATCGATGGTTTTTCGTTTCATGCCTACCGGTGATATCTCGGGCATTAAGCCGTTTAATCCAGTAGAACACCAATCCAGGAAGAGTCTTTCCCAGGCGCTCAGGTGGGCAAGGATATCTTTAACTGACCAGGTGCCCGTAACCCCTGGCAGGATCATTTCCTCCTTGCGCAGAGTCGCTAACCTTTTTTCCAGGCGTCTTCGTTCAATGTGAATATCTTTTAGTAGCTGTTCCTTACTGGTTTGTTTTGCCATGTCTTTCCTCGCGCTCGAAAGTATATATGTGGTGGCAAGATCAGCTTATTTTATCCTTCCATATTTTAATGTTCGCCGGCAAATTCGGCTATAGTAAACTATGTTGATTTATAAACCAGCATTGTTATTAATCTACCCACAATAATTGCCGAACCTACTCCGATCATTTTCATGGGTATGCGTATCCGTGCTACCCGCAGTTAATGAGATAATGAGCATTATCGTTTACCAAATAATCGTCAACATCTCATCAGTTAAATCTTCATTGGTATAATCTTTATATTCTCCATCCAGGCAAAGGAAAAATTCCTATTAAAACAGACTACCAAAACATTGAGCAGTACGAAATTATTGCACCAACCAAACGCACATGGGCTATCTTTCTGATCAGTGTCCTGAGTCTTTTTACTGAGATGATGCTGATCAGGTGGATCGGTACTGAAATACGAATTTTTGCCTATCTGCAAAATACAATCCTGGTTGTGTGTTTCTTAGGTTTAGGTCTTGGCTGTTTTACCTGTCGCAAGCCTATCCGCCTGCATCAATCATTAGTTCCTCTAGGTATTCTCACGTTATTTATGTCAATCCCCATAATCCGAACGGGGTTAGCATATATTAGCGAGTTGTTGAGCGTGTTGAGGGATTTCACAATATGGGCGTCGACTTTTTCGAACAGCCCTTGGATGACTATTATATATGTTGCAATTGGATTGATCCTTTCGTACTGTGTACTGATTCTCGTTGTGGATGTTTTCGTTCCGATTGGCCGATTATTAGGACGATTGCTGGATGATCACCCAAACACGATATTCGCTTATTCAGTAAACATTGCTGGCAGCCTGATAGGTACCTGGCTTTTCGTTATTCTAAGTTTCTTTTATCTACCACCTTTCTGGTGGTTCGCCGTTTTTGCGGTGATAATGTCTATTTTCATTATCTGGACACGTGTCAATTGGCGAATTAATATTTCTTTACTCATTGCGATCATAGTACTTTCCTGGTTTGCCGGTCAGGTCCCCGGTGCTCTGAAAGTGATCTGGTCACCGTATCAGAAACTAGTCGTCACAAAGACAGATCGAAATGCCTTTGGATTTGGAGATCTCCTCGTTACCGTAAATAATACCGGCTATCAGCTGATCTCAGATTTGAGTGAAATCCATGTTTTCTCAGATCCAGAAATGTATGATCCTGAGCTTGAGGGTTTAAGCCAGTACGATATTCCGCTATTACTACATCCTGACCCCAATAATTATTTAATTGTCGGTGCCGGCACAGGCAATGATGCAGCTGGGGGATTGCGCCAGGGTGTGGAGAATATTACTGCAGTAGAGATCGATCCAGCAATCATTTCTCTTGGTCGCACTTACCATCCCGAACAACCTTATTCTTCACCTGCGGTGCAAATCGTTAATGATGATGCAAGATCTTTCTTTGCTACTACAAAGCAAAAATTTGATGTCATCTCGTTTGGATTATTGGATTCACATACCATGACTGCGATGACTAATTCTCGCCTAGACCATTATGTATATACACAGGAAAGTATACAGAGGGCAAAATCGCTATTGGCAGATGGTGGCATCATGGTGCTCACTTTTGCACCGCAAGAGCTTTACATCGCAGACCGTATAGATAAAGTACTCGAAGATGTTTTCGGTGAAGCTCCAATCTCATTTCTGATTCCAACTACTCCCTATGGCTGGGGGGGTGTGATGTTTATTGCTGGCGATATGAAGGTTGCCGAGCAACAGATATCTCAGAATCAGAAGCTAAAAGCATATATCGATTCTCTTCAACAGGCGCACCTTTATACATTACCAAATACGACCCAAATAACGACCGATGACTGGCCGTATCTTTATCTGGAATCACCCAAAATCCCTGTCCTCTTTTTACTACTAGCTGGGTTGATTATACTGATCTTGTTCAGGAGCCTCCGACGTTGGGATTCTAGTTCTGTTTTTTCAAAATGGAAACGCACCCACTGGCATTTCTTTTTTTTGGGTGCTGCTTTTCTACTTCTAGAAGTACAGAATATTAGCAAAGCGTCTGTAGTTCTTGGCAATACGTGGATCGTGAATGCTGTTATCGTTAGCGGAGTGCTTATTATGGCACTTTTGGCAAATATGCTCGCTTATAAATTTCCTAAAGCAAATGTGTATTATGCATATATAGCATTAATCATAATCTGCTTGGGTCTTTATTTCATTGATCTCGCAAAATTCGCCTTCTTACCTTATACCTTAAAAGCAATAATTATTGGCGGCTTGACCACATTACCGATGCTTTTCAGTGGATTTATATTTACTCGTTCATTCGCTATTGTGTTAGGAAAAAGTGAAGCGCTGGGGGCAAATTTGATTGGATCCCTGGTAGGTGCTCTACTTCAGACGATCACGTTTGTAGTTGGAATAAAAGCATTATTGCTAATTATAGCTGGGCTTTATATTCTCTCGATGATTTATTTGCCAATCAATGCAGCGTCAGAGAATTTAATAATTCCAGCGAAAGCAGAGCAGGCAAGCTAGTTAGTTTTATTGAACAATTTCGGAGAGATCAATAGTATTACTCCTCCATCTGCGCCAGTTTGCTCCTAGATTTTACCCACCGGCCCGCAATAGACGGTGAATTCGTCCACTCCATCCACACCCAGCAGCGCATCCATCTTCTGCTGAATGTAAGCGCCCACTGCGCACGTTCCAGCCTGGATGGCGGTGCACGCCAGGTACAGGTTCTGGCACACATGACCCGAATCCTGTGCAATCAGCTTGGCTGCCAGGGGTCCATAACGCCACTCGGACCGGTAGGGGATAGCCGTCCAGATGAAAGTTACTGCGCTCTCCAACGCAAAATCGGCGCATGCCTCCGAAATTTTTATCCCAACCTCTGGGTCTTCGCTCAATAACAAGAGCTTATGCTCAATCGCCAGGTAACGATATAACCCCTGAGCCAAATCCTCAACCTTCATCACTGCCAGGTACGTCTCAAAGGGATGCCGCGCACCTCCGGATGGCACCGTCCGTCGGGTGGCGTAACCATCCATGATGATTGATTTCACGCCTTGTGTAGCCCACAACAGGAAGGATAGCTCTTCCAGTGATAGGGGTTTCGGCAGGTATTTCCGGGAGCTCTGGCGAAGACGAATCGCTTCACTGAGAGGCATGTTCCCAATCGTAAAATCCTTTGGTGAAACCAGGTCAATAAGCGTAGCATCTTTTGGGTAAGACTTTTCAAGGGGTGGCATTGGCAACCCAAGCTTCTGATCAAGCTCGAGCGAGCCCCATTCGTCCCATAAGTCACCTCGGATGAGCTGGCGTTGCGATCGATAATCCATATGGTCTCCTGTTTAATTTACGCGATGAAATTTGGTACCATTTACTATAACACAATCAATATTGGCTTAATAACGTCTGCAGGTGAAAATGAACTGTCGTTCAACTGTCCTTGTGCGAGAATATCAGGATGATGTAATAGATTATGGATTATGAAATTACTCACCAATATCTGGTAAAGATAATTAACTAACAAAGCCCAGCCTGACGGCGAGTAGTCCCAAAATAATCACGAAGATGAAAATACTGCTAATTGTGATAATCCCTGCAACAATGGTTATAAGGATAGCCTTACCAGTCCTAATGTTATACACAGCAATGATGGCGGCTCCCCAACTGACCAATTCATAGATAAGGATCGCGAAGGGAGGCCACCCGAAACGACCAATATATCTGCTTATGGTATACAAGAGAATCATTGGAGCGGTAAATGCGGATGTAAGATACACCAATCTGCCAAAATCACCCTGCTTCATAAAGACACGTGCAATAATATTGGTGCCCCCAGCCATCACAAGGTAGGGCGATATTAAAAATATCGCATTTGAGGCTATGATGATTAATGCGTATAGTGCCATTAATATTACTGAATTACTTGTTCCGAATAATGTCATATTATTACTTTGAAACGATCCGTTGAACATCATAACCAGCAGATCTATGAGTGATGAAATCATTGTTCCGAGAAAGAACCACAATAATCCGCGCCGTGTGCTTGCTTTCGGGTCATTTAAGATTTCTGCAAAATTGGATTGGGACGGCTTGATGGCTGTAAACCAGGTCTCAAGGATGTTCATGTGCTTGGGAGGTGCAGATACCATTCCTTCGGTAAAGCCAGCCGAATCAACTTGATACAGCTGTGCTTCACTGAAATCAAGAATGTTCGTTGCTTGCATATTCTTTTCCTGATCAGAATCAGTATCAGGCTCTATCATCCCTATTTGGATAGCCATCTGATGATGAACATCAGCTTGAAGCGCCAAAGTCGCTCTTTCAGTAACTTCTTTATCTACATCATGGGTGGCTTTCTCAAGGGCGATAACGATCTCAGGCGAACTTTCCTGGCTGACTCTAATCCATTCACACGCTTCATATCTCACAGATGGTTTGTTACTGGTGAGCATTTCAAGTAGTTTTTCTCTGGAATACATATTCCCCTCCAATGTCTGATTATTAGTTCGTATTTACATTGTTCCTAAATGTAATCGCAAAATTTAATAATTGAGGCTGGATCAATAAAATAATCACTGCATAGGAAACGATCGAATTTTTTTCCTCTATGTGTAAACAAGGTGATTAAAGGGATAACACCAGTAGGATCCCACCTTCCGAAAGAGATGAGCTTCGAGCGAGTGGTACTTTACTGGATTTGATAACCATAGAAAGGTAAAGGGTATAGTTCAGGGTAAATATCATGACCGGAGTTGTCGTAATCTGAAAGTTGGTAGAGTATGTTTTTGTCACGTGTGTTGTGTAATAACCTGTAGAAAGATAGGTTTTATTGGTTTATTCCCCTCGTCATGGGTAACCTTATTTGGTGATATATTACATGGTTTTTGCTTTATCAATATGCTTATCCACGATTTTTAGCACCTATCCGAATCATAGATGGTCTAGGTTGGAGTAGGATAATACCTTCGATAGTTGAATCCTAAGACCATCCAGCTACCATTTACTTTTTCCATCGTGGCAGAAAATTCACCTTGGCCGTTGATGTAGTTTATCGTTCCGGAGACCTCAGCTGTTTGGGGGATTCCATAATTTACTTTGATGTTGGTTATGTGCAGGCTTTGATATCCCTCAATAATCCGATAATTATCGCCGCTTACCATTCCCTCTAGGTTCTCAACTGGAATTTACTCTTGAAAGCTGGGAGAAGTAAGCGCGTATGCGCCTTCAACATCTTTTACTACCATAGCATTCATGAAAGCATCTAAGACATCTGCGATCGGTGTTGCTTCGCTGCTTAATTTTCCGATTGACAAAACGCAAACGATGATTGCAATCACCAACACCCCCAAAACCGATCCCAAGACAATCCACAGCACCTTATGCGATTTCTTTTTTGGCGTACTGTCTACTGATAAAGATGCCCCACAGTTATTACAGTATTGAGATCCGTGTGTATTTGCTTGATTACATTTTGGACAATAATCCACTGCCGTTGGAAATGTAATAGGTTTACTATCCTCGCTTTCAACTTTTTCTTCCTTGATTAACCCCAAATTTATTGCCATTTGGTGATGAACATCTGCTTTGAGAGCTGCCCTGGCCTTACCTACTACATCTTCATCGCGGTCATGCAATGCGTTCATCAGGGCATGAACGATCTCAGGAGAACTTTCTTCGCTGACCCTAAGCAATTCGCAAGCCCCATATCTTTCTGTGCCATCATCGCTAGCAAGCATCTCCAGCAATTTTTCTTTCGAGTTCATAATTCCCTCCTAATCCCGAAGATTTTAGATCTTGGTTATGTCCGCCGTTAGAAGATCTGATAATCAGAAGTATATATCTCTAAATGGAATACTGCATCAATAAAGCCATGTGATTTTTCGGATTGCTTTTCAGGTAAATATGAAAGAATAAATGATAATGCAAGTTATTTTCTGATTATATGAAAACAGTTTACACTAACAAGCCTTGCAGTATTGCAAGCAGTCTCCTGCCAGAAAGACCCATAGGCTTTCATTTACACAAGTATAATAATTATCGAAGGATATTTCCATGAAAAATTGTAAATACTGCGGTAAAGGAATGGTAGACGAGGAAACCTCCTGTCCTGGCTGTGGTGCTCCACAAGAGGTTAAACAATCACCAAAGGCTGCACCAGTTAAAGATATTTCTAACTCTTCACTTTATGAATACAGTAATATGGGATTATTTAAGATTACAATTTTCCCGAACCGCATTTCCATTTTAGATAAAAGAGGCGGTTTGCCTGCCATGATGTCTCCCAAGAAGACAGACATTTTAATAAAGAATATTACTGGGATTAATATAAAAGGGTTTCTAAAACATCTCGAACTCACGATGAATGATGGTTCGTGTCGGGAAATTCCACTTATTATGGGCAAAGACTCCGAGAAAATGCGGGATGTTTTAGTTGGCTTACTTTAACCTAACATTCACCTGAAATCGAAACCTGTCTACGATATCAATCAAGCGGAGAACCATGGGAGCTATAAAAGGCGGGCAAATTATCGAGACCTGCTTTTAATTCTGTGTGATTACGCATAATCCTGCGTAGATACATATTGCAACTCATTGGAACTACTTACCCTATGACATTGGCACTTCTATGTGGTTGTTTGCTGTTTACCAAGCATCACCTTCAATGTACTTGACATTCTGGAGAGGAGCCATTATTACCAAGACATTCTTGTCGTTTCATACAATAAATTTTTACGCACACGATTATATAAAAACCAACAAATGGCACTGACCATCTTACCCCCATATATGTCAGGTGGAGGTATCTCTACCCCCACCTATTCCTGGCGGAGAGGGAGGGATTTGAACCCTCGTTCCCTTGCGGGAAACACGCTCTCCAGGCGTGCGCGCTAGGCCAGACTACGCGACCTCTCCGGATATATATTCAATTACCGTCTCTCGACAGCGAAGCGCATTATACCATAAAGGGGCTTGAGCCCGTCTCGCTCCCCCTTAACCTTGGACCTTACAGGAAAATCAATCTGCTCTGAGCTCGTAGATGTACAAAGACACATCCCAGCTGCGCTCGAAGCCATTTTTACCCAGGGCTTCGATCACCACAGGGTGATTAGGTGCCACCCAGCCGGGCGATTTGTACCCCAAGCGACCCATTAACACCCGGTAATCGCGCAGCAGATCACCCAGCTCGTCTACCTGGCAGGCGATCAGCTGAATCCCAGGGGCGTGCTCATCATCTTCGTCATCCTCCCAAATGGAGATGAACCCCCGACCTCCCTGCCACCACCAGGCATGCTTTCGCTCGATTGCCTCACGTATGTGCTTCAGCTGAGGGTTAGCATACACCCAACCCAAATTGATCAATCCACTGGATAAAGCATGTACCGGGCTGGCCAAGATGAACTCCATCGCCTGAGCGGCCTCATTAACTTTCAACTCAAGGAAGTCAGGCTCTCCGGCTGCACCAACCGGGGCACGGAAGGGGATAAATTCGGCGATACGCAGGAAGCCGGTCTCTTCACACATACGGTGCACTTTGACGTTATAAGAGCCGGTCGTCAAGCGAATGATCCCGCTGCCCATGTGGCGCCAGGTATCCACCACGTAATGGTGGATGTGCGAGGCGACGCCCAGCCCCTGGAAATCGGGGTGGACTCTCAACCCTTCCATGTACCATTCATCGTCCTGGAACTTGGTTAGCTTGAACACCCCTGCAATTCGGCCATGCGTCTCAGCCACACCCAATAACCCACCAGGGTCAGCCAGCCATTCATCCCACACATAAGGAAGATAATCGTTACCTTCCCAGATATGTGAAGACAGTTCCAGTACTGCCTCCTTGTCCTTGGCAAGGGCAGGACGGCAAACCACACTATCTGCTTCAAACAATTCCACCATAGATAGTTACCTCATACTACTCAGGAAATAGTTCGGGTATTAATTCCGTTGCATACTTCCGCACCATCTCATCAGAGATGCCATTCTCACGGCAGATTTCAGCATAAAGGTCGGCGCTGGGTCGTTTATGACGTGCCTGGCTATCACTATCCAATTCCCACAAGCCGAATCGCTGGGTCCAACCGCGTTCCCATTCAAAGTTATCCACCAGGGTCCAGTGGAAATAGGCTTTAATCGGCCAGTTGAAGTTCACAGCCTTCCATACCTGGTGGAGATGCTCCACCAGGTAGCGTGGTCTCAGATGGTCATCAGCATCTTCAATGCCGTTTTCGGTGATAATAATAGGCAGTCCATAGCCCTTTCCCCATTTAACTGCTTCGAATACACCCGATGGCTCATTGGCCAGGTACCCCGTGGTGCTCAGCTCGGCTCCTTCCCGGAAATGCCGCCGGCTGAATAGCTCACTCATTCTCATTAGGCTGAAGTTGACGTAATCCCGGGTGTAATAATCGATCCCCAGGAAATCCTGGGTGTTCCTGGCTTCCCGAACAGGCTTCCTCATCCACAAGAAGCGCATCACTCCATCGGTGGCACCATTCGGGAATGCAACATTTAGGTGACCCAATAAGCGGGTTACCCATCGATCGGGAAGAAACCACCCCCTGGAAGGTTTCAAACTACGATAGTAATGCGAAATCCCAACCCTGGCTTGTGGTTGAATCTGGTGAATGGCGTGATACGCCGCAGCATGGGCGCGCAGGAGATTAACCATGACGGTAAAGCCTGTGTTGAGATCCTGTTTGCCGGGCGGAAATAATCCTTGAATGAAACCCTCAACGGCGTACCCGTTCGGCTCGTTGATCGTACACCACAAGCTGACGTAATCTTTTAAGGCCTGAACCACCTTCTTGACATACTTTTCAAAATACACTGGGGCCGAGTCCTGCTCCCACCCCCCCTTATCCACGAACCACTGCGGATCAGAATAGTGGTGCAGGGTGACGAGGGGCGTCATGTTCAGCTCCACAAGCCCGCGCACCATCTCCACGTAACGGTTGAGGGCATCCTCATCCCAGCGGTCAGGAGCTGGTTGGATCCTGCTCCATTCAAGCGACATGCGATGTGCATTCTGAGCGCCATCTGCAGCGCGCTGAAAATCCTCACGCCAGCGTCCGTTCCACCAGTCACAGGCAAGACCGGCTTTGCCCCCCTGCAAAATTCTGCCTGGCTGTTGCTCCCAGGCGTACCAGTTGCTGTGAGGATTGTTACCCTCTACTTGATAGGCAGCTGTAGCCGTCCCCCACAGGAAGCCGCGGGGAAAATGAAATGTCGCGTGTGCCATCCATACTCCTTGGGTTAATTCTTCAGCGAATATTTTAGTCGTTCCTGGCTTTCCTGGCAAAGGAAAACAGCTGCTCTGAGCGTATTCTCATAGAATAATTATGGTATGCTATACACATGGTAAGGAGGTGTTGTAATGTCTGAAGCATTCATCATTTCCGCTATTCGAACGCCAGTCGGGCAGGGCAAGCCCACCGGCGCATTAGTCTCCCTTTCACCCACCGATCTGACCGCACTGGTCCTCCAAGAAGCTGTTAAACGGGCTGGTATCGAGCCTGCCCAGGTAGAAGATGTTGTGTGGGGATGTGTGACACCCGTCGGTGATCAGGGAGCCAATCTGGCTCGCCTCGGTGTACTCAGGGCTGGTTTCCCAATGCACGTCCCGGCTGTCACGCTTAGCCGGATGTGTGGCTCGAGCCAGCAGGCAATCCATTTTGCCGCCCAGGCTATCCTGGCCGGCGATATGGACCTTGTGATCGCCGGTGGGACCGAGATGATGTCGCACCAACCCCTGGGGGCTGATTACCCAAAAGAGTGGCCGCAAGGTTTACCCTATCAATTAGTCCATCAGGGTGTCAGCGCCGAGATGATGGCTGAGAAGTACGACCTGACGCGTTTTGAGCTGGATGATTATGCCTGCGAATCACACCTGAAAGCCATGCACGCCATCCAAAATGGCTACTTTGAAGGCCAGATTTTACCAATCACTTTAGCTGACGGTAAGGTGGTGAAAATAGATGAAGGTGTACGTATGCCACCCAATCGTGAGAAAATGGCTGCCCTCCAGCCGGTTTTCAAACCAGAGGGGGTTATCACTGCCGCGAATGCCAGCCAGATCAGCGATGGCTCGG
The DNA here is from genome assembly GCA_003105035.1 of Anaerolineales bacterium. Lineage (NCBI taxonomy): Bacteria > Bacillati > Chloroflexota > Anaerolineae > Anaerolineales > Anaerolineales bacterium. The sequence continues at coordinate 13,808 of PQAL01000017.1, forward strand.
CAGCCCTGGTTCTGGCATCAGCCAAAGCGGTTGGTGCATACAACCTGAGCCCCCTGGCGCGCGTTGTCGCCCGCTTTGTCACCGGCTCCGACCCGGTGCTCATGCTGGATGGCCCCATCCCTGCTACAAGGCAAATCCTCAATCGCTCGGGGATCTCCTTGGATGAAATTGATGTCATTGAGATCAACGAAGCTTTCGCTTCGGTTATCCTGGCCTGGGCGAAGGAGATTAAACCGGATATCACCAAAGTCAATCCAAATGGAGGTGCCATTGCCCTGGGCCACCCATTGGGTGCTACCGGTGCCGTCTTGATGACCAAGCTTGTCCATGAGCTACAACGCACCCACGGTACTTATGGCTTGCAGACCATGTGTATCGGTCATGGTATGGCCACTTCAACCATCATTGAGCGTGTTTAGCAAAAGGGTCTTATGGCAGCCAGCATCTATCTTTCCTTAGGTTCCAACCTTGGAAACCGGCTGAATAATTTACAAGCTGCAATGAATGAGCTGGAAATCAAAATTAGCCAGATCCAACAATCACCGATCTATGAGACCGAACCATGGGGATATTCGGACCAACCTCTGTTCCTGAACCAGGTAATCAGGGCCAGCACAAGCCTTGAACCACACGAATTGCTAACCTTTTTAAAAGCTACTGAGGTAAAAATGGGTCGCCAGGAGACTTTTCGCTTCGGTCCACGCCTGATAGACCTGGATATCCTTTTTTATGACGACGTGATCCTCGAGACACCCGATTTGACCATCCCACACCCCCGCATGACTGAGCGCGCATTTATCATCATACCATTGTCAGATATCGCCCCTGATCTCATCCACCCAGTGGCGGGAAAAACCATACAACAGCTTAAAGCTGAATTGGATCCAAGCAGCGTGAGGCTGTATAAGACCATCAATTCCTGAGCAGGAGCCTGGACATGTCGACCATTATCAAAGCAGGCACCATCATCACCGCAGCTGAGACCTTCCAAGCCGATATCTTGATCGAGGGGGAAAAAATCACCTCGATTGGTCAAGATATCGATCAAGCTGGTGCTGTAATCATTGACGCGCAGGGTAAGATCATCATGCCCGGAGGCGTGGACCCACACACCCACTTCAACCTGCCCATGTTCGGCACGGTCAGCTCCGATGACCACTATACGGGTCATAAAGCAGCAGCCTTTGGCGGTACAACCACAGTACTCGATTTTGTCTCCCAGGACGTCGATTCCCTGCATGCCTGTGTGGATGCCTGGCACAAGCGAGCCGACCCGCTGGCAGCGATTGACTTCGGCTTCCACATGAATATCACGCGCTTTGATGAGAAGATAGCACAGGAGATCCCAGACTTGACTGGCATGGGTATCACATCGTTAAAAGTATTCACAGCCTATAATAACCGCCTGCGGCTGAGCGATGGTGAGATCTTCCAGGTGCTTCGGCTGGCAAAAACCCACAGGCTGCTGACCCTGCTGCATGCAGAAAATGGTGATGTGATCGATATCCTGACTGCTGAAGCCCTGGCGGAAGGCCACACCACGCCAGAGTGGCATGCCCGCACCCGTCCAGCCTGGGGCGCAGTGGAAGCCACGCTGCGGGCCGCAGCCTTATCTGCACAAGCTGGTGCGCCTCTTTATATCGTCCACATGAATGTGGCTGGAGAGGTTGACCAGCTGGCTTATGCCAGGGAGCATGGTCTGCAGGTGATGGGTGAGACCTGCCCACAATACCTGTTCTTCTCTGAAGAGAAACTGAGCAAGCCCGACGGGGCGAAATGGGTGTGCTCCCCGCCCCTGCGGACACCAGCCGACAACCAGCGCTTATGGGCAGGTGTGGCCAATGGTACCCTGCAGACCATCGCAACCGACCATTGCGCATTCTTCTATGATGGAAGCCAACCAATCGTATATGAAGGCAAATCCATAGCCATTCCAGGAAAAGAGCTGGGCAAAGATGATTTTACCAAGATCCCTAATGGCTTGCCCTGCGTCGGTGACCGGCTGCCCATCCTGTGGACCTACGGGGTCAGGGCTGGTAGGATTTCTGCGAACCAATTTGTCGCCCTGACGAGCTCCAACCCGGCCAAGGTATTCGGACTTTATCCGCGCAAAGGTGCCCTGCTGCCGGGGTCAGATGCGGATATCGTAATCTGGGATCCTGAGCGCAGGATCCGCTATGGAAAGGCCTACTCTCATCACCGGACTGATTACAACCTTTTTGAAGATTGGGAGCTGGTGGGATACCCTGAAAAAGTGTTCCTGCGCGGCATGCTTATCGTTGATGGGGAGCAATGGCTCGGCCGGGCAGGCATGGGCCGCTACATGTCACGTGACCATGGTGTGATCCTGTAATCTGCCCCTGCCAAGATGCTGATCCTCCTGACCATATTTCTATTTATATTTGCTTCATTCGCCATGCTGATCCTGCACCTGGTCAGGCCGAGGTTCAGTATCCAGGGGTTTTTAGCTGTCCTTGCACTGCTGGTAGGGATCGTGCTGATCTCCATTTCACAGGCTGACATTCCCACGAGCATCACGGTACTAACCTGGGAACCTGAAAGCCTGTTTCCGTTCTCCCCCTCCTTACTGATCGATGATATCTCCTGGTTTTTTGCGTTTGGTCTAACCGCTTTATCTTTTTGCGTGCTGATCACTTCTATAGCAAATCTTGGCAGGAGCACGAAACATGACCAACCAGCAGCTCAAAATATCGTTACCGTCCAGGAAGACACAAGCTCAGCAGACAAAACCCATGCCAATAACTCCGACCTGGCTGAATCTACCGACCAGATGCCCAACTGGATACTATGGATCGTGATACTGATTTTCACCAGTATGGGGCTGGTGGCCGTCACAGCCGGGAATCTGCTCACCCTGATGCTCGCCTGGGCCGCCTTGGATATGCTGCAGCTTGTCACCCTTTTAAGCCAGACACCTAGCAGCCAGGTGCGTGAAAGAATGTTGATTAACTTTTCAGCCCGGATGGTAGCGCTGGTGCTGCTCATCATCGCTGCCTTGATGCAGCTGGCAGGAGGAGCTGGCCTTTCATTTGAAAATCTACCACCATCGGTAAGCCTGCTATTAATATTCGCAGCCGGGCTACGCCTGGGGGTTCTGCCCCCCTTGCTCCCGTTCAGCTATCAGATTGCCATCCGCCACGAGCTTGAGACGGTTCTACAGCTGATCCCTTCCGCAGCAAGTTTAATCCTGCTGGTTAGAGTGGCAAGTACAGGCATTCCACAGGATATCTTGCCTTACATACTGGGGTTCACCATTGTGGTTGGCTTGTATGCTTCAAACAAGTGGTTAACCCAACCTGATGCAGCGGCAGGCAGGAACTATTGGTTGTTAGGAATTTCCTCCCTGGCGTTATCCGCAGCGATGTTGGCTCAACCGTCTGCCAGCCTTGCCTGGGCGATCGCATGCCTGTTGTCGGGTGGTTTAGTTTTCTGTTTGGACATCCGGCACCGAAATCTCACTCCCCTTCTAATCCTGGGCTTGTTCAACATATCCATCTTACCCTTCAGCCCCACCTGGCAGGCAGCGAGTATGTATCAAGCCATCGGAGCAAGCAATACCGGCTTGGTTTTGACCATCATATTTTCATCTTTTCTTATCCTCATTCAATCGCTCATCTTTGCCGGCTATTTCCGCCATAGCTGGCGAGGTGTCTACCCGAATGAAGAAAGCAAAGCCATCCATATCGAAAAGTGGGTGTGGGTTTTATATCCATTTGGGCTAATGTTGATACTTACCACCCATCTGCTCATCGGTTGGCTCATCCTCCCTGATCTGCGCAATTTACCACTCTTCTCCTGGTTCATCGGTCCACTGACATTGCTGGTTTCCGCAACGATCCTGTTCTTACTAAAACGTATCCGCATTCCTTCTCGCATTGTTTCCAACCGTCTGAAATCATCAAATTGGAACAAGCTGTTCTCCCTCGAATGGTTATACCTGCTCATCTGGCAGATCTACCATGCCTTTAGCAGGGTTTTTGGCCTTGTCTCAACCATCCTTGAGGGGGACGGAGGCTTGCTATGGGCACTGGTATTATTTGCTTTAATATTTGTCTTCTTGCAGAAATGAGTGGTAATGAATCCTGATTCGCTGGCTCTTGGTGCGGTTATCCTGGTTGCCCTCACATCCGTGTATATCTTCATATCCAAGGATTGGCGTTTCAGTGTGGGAGCCTTAGCCATCCAATATATAGGTGTATTCATTTTAGCAAGCATATCTTGGCCGATGGAATTGGCGGCTGTTAAAATGGTGGCTGGCTGGATGGCAGCCGCCATATTAGGAATTGCCATGGCATATGTGCCCGAAGCCTGGTCTGAACAAGAAAGATTCCTGCGCTTTGGCACAGCTTTCCGGTTGCTCGCAGCTGGTATTTTAAGCCTGGCCATCACATCCCTGGTGCTTCATTCGGTAGAGTGGTTTCCAAACCTTTCCATCCCAATTCGCTGGGGGAGTTTTTTCTTGATCGGTATTGGGCTACTCCAGCTTAGCCTCACCTCCCATCCCTTGCGGGTGGTCGTCGGCCTGCTCACTACCCTATCTGGGTTCGAGGTCATTTATGCGGCAGTCGAATCATCCACGCTTGTGACAGGTCTTCTGGCAGTGGTTACCTTGGGTCTTGCCCTGGTTGGAACCTACCTGATCATTGGCCCGACGATGGAAGCCAATCCATGAGCACACCACTGCTGTGGATCATTACTCCGGCGGTGGGTGGAGTGGTAATTTTTTTTCTTCGCCGCTGGTACCGCCTAAACGTTCTCATCGGTACCGGTCTTATGTTAATACTGGCGCTTTCTGCGTGGAAGCTCCCCGTCAATGAAGCAGTAAAAATAGGTCAATGGTCCTTCAAGGTTACGGATACCTTTGAAGTACTCGGCCGGCAGTTCATCCTTAATAGCACACACCAACCCGGGTTAGCCGCGATATTCCTGATGTGTGCCTTCTGGTTTGCAGGGGTATACATCGCCGATGCTGGCCGCATGTACGTCCCGCTTGGGATGATCCTGGTTGCCCTGTTGATTGCTGCTTTGGCGGTTGAACCTTTCCTGTATGCAGCCCTGATCCTTGAGCTGGCCGCCTTGATTTGCGTACCCATGCTGGTAAGAGCTGGAGCATCGCCAGGTAAGGGTGCCCAAAGATTTTTAACCTTTCAAACCTTGGGGATGCCTTTTATCTTGTTTTCCGGATGGCTGCTGGCAGGTGTAGAAGCCAGCCCTGAGGAGACAGCCTTGCTTAGCCGGGCGATGCTCCTCCTGGCGTTTGGTTTTCTCTTCCTGCTGGCGATCTTTCCTTTTCACACCTGGATCCCGCTCCTGGCTGAAGAAACCAACCCATATGCCCTTGGGTTTATCCTGGTCATGTTGCCCTGGATGGTTACGTTATTGGGTTTGGGCTTCCTGGATCAATACAGCTGGCTGCGTAACTCTCCTGCTACGCTAAACTTGCTTCAGTTCTGTGGAGCATTGATGGTGTTCGTTGGGGGGATATGGTCTGCGTTCCAGCGACACCTGGGGCGCATTATGGGATATGCTTGCATGACCGAAATCGGCCTATCTTTACTGGCTATTACACAAAATAATGGGCTGGAGCTATTCTTTAGTATGGCTCTCCCACGCCTGCTGGCGATCGGTTTATGGGCCCTGGCTTTGTCTATCTTCTTCAACCTTCACCTTTCACCTGGGTCGGACGGTTTACGCTTCCGCACAGTACAGGGATTGGCTCGCAGCATGCCCGTTGCCTCGATGGCGTTAATCCTCGGCAGCTTATCAATTGCCGGGATGCCCCTACTGGCGGGCTTCCCTGTGCATATCTCGTTGTGGGGAAAGCTGGCATTTTCCACACCGGTGGTAGCAGGGTTCACCTTGTTGGGGAGTGTAGGGCTCTTCATCAGTGGAATACGCACAACAGCAGTTTTAACCATGGGGAGGAAGGAATCTCCCTGGCAGATGCACGAAAAACGATGGACACTCGTTTTTCTCATCGCAGGCATCCTATCCTTGTTCATCGTAGGGTTATTCCCGCAGTGGTTTTTACCTGCACTGACAAATATCTCCCAAGTCTTTTCTCACCTAATCTCCTGGCAAGTGCCGTAAATACACCTCATGCTATAATCGCATGTAATGAAGCTATTTATAGACAGCTTGCTTGATTTTAGTATGGATTAGGAGCCCACATGGATATTGATCAGCTTCAAAAACGGATTCAATGGGTGGAGGAAGATCGCCGCAAAGAAAAGGATGCCATTGCTCTCCTGGAGAACAAGCTGGTATCTTTGGAAGGCAACCTGTCGGCTACTTTACAGCAAGGCAAAAGTATCAACAGCGAGCTTACCAGGCTTTCAGCCATCGTTACCCGCATGGATCAGTATGACCAGGCATTGGTTAAATCGCGGATTGAATCAAAACAAGCGATTGACGAGCTCGATAAAGCGATCAAACTACGCGTCGACGAATCGGAAAGAGTCCACCAGGTGCAGATTAAATCCATCGATGTCACCTTTGCTGACCTCCAAAAACAGCTCGAGATGATCCCTAAACTGGATAAGAATATCCAGGCTCGCGTAGATATCGAAATTGCCATGCGCCGCACTCTAGATGAATTGCGAGGAAAAATCGATTCCGTACGAATTGAGGAAGAAGAATATACTCGCACGATCCGCTTATTGGAAGACGGGCGTCGGCAGGATGCCAAGCGCATTGTTGACCTGCAGGGCGAAGTTAATGCCATGCGGAAACGCCTGGATGACCAGCGTGGTCAGAACGAGTTGATCAATACCAACCTGCGGAAATTGGAAACCCGCTTGAATGAATTGATCACCGTGGAAGATGAGCGTCGGGAAGCGATGACCCAATTCCTGAATAAACAAGCAGTCACTCAAGTTGAGCGGGAACGTACATGGAAGGAATGGCAGACCCGCTTTGATATTATCGAGAAGCAGGGCGTGGATATCGAATCGCAACTGGTGAGCCTCGATAACACCCACCGTGAAGTAAAACGCATCCAGACTAACCTGGAAGACTTGACCCAGCGAGTTGAACGCCGTATCAGCGAGATCACTGAAATCCAGCGATTATCGGAAGACCGCTTCCGTCAGGAATGGGTTACTTTTAAAGCGGATGACCAGAAGCGCTGGACGAATTACACCCTCACCCAGGAAGAACAACGTAACGAAGCTAACCGCCAGTTTGGAAAACTGGCTGAACAGACCACCCACATTGAAGATGATCTCCAGGAGGTGAAGGACCTGATGCAGCAGGCAAACGAGCTGGTAGAAAAACGCCTGCAGTCCATTCTAACTGTGGCACATGAGTGGGTGACCACTTATGAGCGGACGATGGGAAATACCCGCTGAAGCGTATGCACGTCATTGGCACAGCCGGGCACGTTGATCATGGGAAATCCAGCCTTGTCCAGGCACTGACCGGGACCCATCCCGACCGCCTGAAGGAAGAACGCGAGCGGGAAATGACGATCGATCTGGGCTTTGCCTGGCTCACCTTGCCTTCTGGTGAAGAAATCGGCATTGTAGATGTGCCCGGTCACCGCGATTTCTTGGAAAACATGCTGGCAGGGGTGGGTGGGATTGACGCGGCATTATTTGTCATCGCCGCAGATGAAGGCATGATGCCCCAGACGATCGAGCACCTGGCAATCCTGGACATCTTGCAAATCCAGGGTGGAGTGATCGCGCTGACCAAGATTGACATGGTCGACGACCCAGACTGGCTCGACCTGGTTGAAGATGATATCCGGACAGCACTACAGCATACCGTCTTGGAATCAGCTCCCATCGTTCGTGTATCGTCCCGTACCCACCAAGGGATCCCCGAGCTACTACAGCGCCTCGACGAATGCCTGCTGAACCATCCACCCCGCGCAGACCTGGGGAGGCCACGCCTGCCAATCGACCGGGTTTTTTCCATGCCTGGCTTCGGTACCGTCGTAACCGGGACGCTCAGCGACGGCACGTTACAGGCGGGCAATGAAGTTGAGATCCTGCCGGCCGGCCTGCGCTCCCGCATCCGCGGTTTACAAACTCATCGTAAAAAAGAAGACCTGGCCATCCCAGGCAGCCGCACAGCAGTTAATCTCTCAGGCATCAATACCGAACAGGTGAAACGCGGGGATATCATTGCCTACCCGGGAAGCTACCAGCCTACCCGAAGGATCGATGTCAAGTTTAAATTGCTGGCCGACGTCCCCCTGCCGCTCAAACATGATACCATGGTAAAGTTTTTTATTGGTGCGGCCGAAGTGCTGGCCAGGGTACGGTTGTTGGGAAGCGAAGAGCTGCACCCAGGTGAGGAGGGTTGGTTGCAGCTTGAGCTGGAAGAGCCGGTCGTGGCCATCCGCGGTGATCGCTACATCCTGAGACGGCCCTCACCAGGTGAAACATTGGGCGGTGGAGTAATTATTGACCCCCACTCAAAAGGCAGGCACAAACGGTTCTCTGGGGGTGAGCTGGCCAGGCTAGAGTTGCTGAGCCGGGGAACTCCCGCGGAAATCCTGCTGCAAGCCCTGACAGCCCTGGGGATTGCCTCGCTTCAGGATGTTATCAGCCGTTCTAACCTCGACGCCACCATAGCCAAAAATGCTGCTCAGGAATTGGTCACCCAAGGGGATGTCATTACCTTGGATAATTCACCAGGGCTCGCTGCATCCTCTCAATCCCTGGTCATTTCAAGAAGTTATTGTAACCAGCTGAAACGCCAGGTCTTACAGGAAGTAGGGGATTACCATAAGGTATATCCTCTACGCGGCGGTATGCCGCGTGAGGAGTTGAAATCCCGCCTGAAATTAATCTCTCGGCCATATAACGCCATCTTACATTTGATCGTCGCGGATGGGGACCTGGTCGAAACCGGTGCGTTTGTTCGCTTAACAAACCATGCCATCCGCTTCAACTCCCAGCAACAGCTGGCTGCGGATGGGTTATTGAAGCGCTTTGCCAGTGCACCATACTCCCCACCGTCTGCGAAGGAGTGCATCACGGAAGTTGGAGATGAGCTGTATAATGCCATGCTTGAATCAGGCTGGTTAGTTTCCATTCCCCCAGACGTGGTCTTCCGCAAACAAGATTATGAGCGGATGGTATCAGAAGTAATCAATTTATTACAGGGAGGAAAAACAATCACGGCAGCTGAAGTTCGCGATCATTTTAATACCAGCCGCCGATACGTACTGGCACTCCTTGAGCATCTGGATGCACGGGGAATTACTGTGCGCGAGGGGGATATTCGGCGTTTGAAATAAATGCTGGAAGCGCTTTCATTCTACAGGTTGTGCTTACTTTTCTAAATAATCTTCAATATTTAGAGATTTAAATAAGCGTTGGCGAATATCTACCGGGATGTTCTCATCGCTCGTAGTGGTATGGTATAGGTAGACGGTTTTTCGCAGCGTATCAACAACGACACGGCAATCTTCACAGTCTTCCAGGTGCTGTTCCAGAACGCTGCACAGCTCATCATCCAGCTCACCATCCACATACTCAGAAAGTGACCCGAGCAGTTGACGACAATTCTTATGTTCGTGTTTTTTCTTATCTTCCATCATCGGTCAGCTACTCCTCTTGAGAGAAGAAGCAGTCTCTCTAGGTGCTTTATGGGTAGACACTACCGGTTCATCGGCTGGCAGCTCGGTGCCACCGCCGGATTTTTCAGAAAAGTAGACTGAGAGTTCTTCTCGTAAGCGCAACCTGGCACGTGACAACCGGGTCTTTACTGCTGTGTCAGTTAACCCCAGCACCTCAGCGGTTTCGTGAGTTGATAAATCGTTGATATCTCGCAAGATAAACACGACTTTCAATCTTTCAGGAAGCTCTTGAACTGCTGCATCTAATTTTTTCCGGGTTTCTTCAGATAACAGTTCATCTTCAGGCAGGCAACACCAATCAATAATCTGGACTGGTTCTTGTTCACCTTCTTCGGTCTCAATTGGCTCATCGATGGATATCATCTCCGGATGTTTTCGTCTGATGATCATGAGCGCTTCGTTGGTTGCAATCCGAAACAGCCAGGTTGATATCTTTGAGCGCCCATCGAAGGATTTTATGGCCCGATAAGCTTTTAAAAATGTTTCTTGTAGAACATCCTCAGCATCCTGCTGTTGATTTAACATCTTTATAGCCAGGCGGTAGATCTTACTTGAGTATGCATCCACAAGGCGGGAAAACTCTTGTGGATCGCCGGCATGCAAAGCCTCCAGCGAAAAACCTTCAGCTGCTACCTTATTTTCATTTTCAGTCATTGATTAGATGCACCATGATTGCGATTGTTGCAGGTCTGCTTTGTTGATCGTTATTCCATCCTTATGCTTCCTTCAGATGCTGGTCATCAGGAGCTAATAAAGTATACCCGAGAATGCTGGCCTGTGTCGCGCTTTTTGATTAGTTGACAATGATAGATATTACTCGCCTTTGATATGAATTTTTTGTGCTGACCAACCTGCCAAACCATTCGGTGTTTAAACAGGTAAAATTACACGATGTTAATAAAGATTTTTTCATTGAAGGATACTGGTATGGATCATTTCCGACCGATATACATATTTATGCTTGTTATTGTCTTGGCAATAAGTGCCTGTACCTCAAAAACAGCTGCTCCCCCACCGGCTGCCTCACCAACCAGCCTCCCCACATCCACCTCAGTACCAACTGAAACCCCGACCAGCGAGCCGACCCTTCAACCGACTATCTTCCCGAGCCCGGAAGTTACTTCTACCCAGAGTAGCGGTTCTCTTCAACTACCAATCGGGTTCGCTGTATTTGCCCCCTCAGGTGGAAGTGCTTTCTATTACGACCTTCAAGGGCAGCCTCTCATTGAGCTGCAGGCTGCCAACCTGGGAATCGGTCCTAATGATCAGGCCGCTGTCGCAGGTCCCCTTACTGGCTCTCCGACCTCATCCATACCCCCGTTGATTTATTATGTTTTTGAAAATGGGGGTGAATTGTGGCAAACCGCAGGCGAAAGTAATGCCGTAATCAGAGCTGCTCCGAACCTGTTGAACATCATCAGCGCCGCGGGAAAACCCATCCTCTCCTTCTCCCTGCTGGAATACACGGATGCAGGGCTTTTATCACGGGTATTTCTGAGTGATCTTCAAACACTTCCGACCGCTGAAGCAATCTTTAATACCACCAACAGCCAAAACTTCGCTATCGAGAGCATAGCCATTGCCGTTAAAGACGACCAGCCAGTGGGATTATGGTACACCACAGTGCCTTATGGAATTGGTGGTAATATCGTTTTTGAGCCACGACAGTCCTTGACTTTCCTCGACCTGACTAATTTCCAGATGAACACCTATCTCGACACTACCAAGGCCCCGGTGGGTATCTCTATCGATCAGAGCTGGTTCGCCTATACGCAGGCTGGCGGCAGCGGACCGCTACGCATTATAAATAATTTTGATCCTTCCACCATAGTGTCATTCTCGTTGAAGGAAGGTAGTAACCGCGGTGCGGGAAATGCCATATTCTCACCTGGCAACCAGTACGTGGCCTGGAAGGAAGCCAGCGACGCGGATGGAAATGGCACACTCCTTCAAACCATACGGATCGGCAGCCTGGATGGCACACTGGTCAGTGAAATCCAGGATACTGCTTTGCTGGGCGCTTCTGGATTAGAAGAAGCTGGATGGGTGGTGCCGGTCGCATGGTTGGACGCTCAAACCTTGGCATTGGAAGTCCGCAACCCAACCGGCGAGAATTCGAGCATCCTCAGTGCTAAATACGACGGAACCGGAGTAGCCTACCTGGCGCCAGGTTCCTTTATTGGGCTTTTATATCCCTAGTCCTTCACACTCAAAAGGGCGGTCTATCTACCATGGAAAATTCATCCCTATCTCTTGCGCCGTACTTCTCACCCCATGGCATCGCTGTGGTCGGGGCATCCACCGATCCGAACAAACTGGGCTATGGCCTGGCACGCAACCTGGTGCAGTGCAATTTCCAGGGTGTTATCCATTTTGTCAATCCAAAAGGTGGCAGCTTGTTTGGCCGGCCAATCTATCCCTCCGTGATCGACCTGCCCAACCCGGTTGACCTGGCAATCATCCTGATCCCCGCCGAAGGTGTGGCGAAGGTTTTAAAGGAATGCGCTGAAAGGGGCATTCATGCGGTAATTGTTTCCTCGGGAGGCTTCCGTGAGACGGGTGAACACGGGGCGACCCTGGAAAAGGAGATCCTGGGTATTGCCAGGGAACATGACATCCGCCTGATCGGGCCGAACTGTATTGGTATCCTGGATACACACTTGCCATTGGATGCGACCTTTCTCCCACCGCCTGGTCCACCGCCAGGCGATGTGGCGTTCATCTCCCATTCAGGGGCGATTTGCGCGGCTGTGATCGATTGGGCCCGCGGCCAGGGTTTTGGCTTGTCACGTTTGGTCAGCCTGGGAAATCAGGCAGACGTAACTGAGACCGATGTGCTGGCCTCCGTCGCAGAGGATCGGTTCACCCGCGTGTTGACTTTATATCTGGAGGGGGTCAGCAATGGGCGCAAATTTGTCCAGGAAGCCCGCAATATCACACTCACGAAGCCGATTGTGGCCCTTAAGGTTGGCCGGTATCCCAGCGGGCAACGGGCTGCTGCCTCACATACTGGTGCATTGGCTGGCCAGGAAAATGCATTTAACGCAGCCTTCCGCCGGGCAGGGGTGATCCGTGCTGACACGAGTGAAGAATTATTTGATTGGGCACGCGCCCTGGCCTGGAGCCCGTTGCCTAAAGGACGGGCAATCGCCGTGCTTACCAGCGCAGGTGGGCCAGGTGTGACAGCCGCGGATGCCTTGGAAATGAATGGGATGTCATTGGCAGTATTGGCACCGGAAACGCAGGCGAAATTAGGCCAGATCCTGCCGCCTGCAGCTAGCTTACATAACCCAGTGGATATGCTGGCATCAGCCACACCCGAACAATTTGCAGCCTGCCTCCAAGTCTTGTTGGATGACTCCGGCGTGCACGGCGTTATGGTCGTTACCCCACCTCCGCCCATGCACACGACCGGCGCAGTGGCAAAAACGATGATTCCCATCATCCAAAATTCAAGTAAACCAGTCACCATCGCCTTGATGGGCGAACGGCTGATCCAGGAAGCGGTTGAGCACTTTAGAGCCGCCAGGGTACCTGAATACCGCTTCCCCGAACGAGCTGCTTCTGCCTTGGCCGTACTGGCGCAGCAGGCTGAGTACGTGGATAGTGAGAAACAGGCAAAGTACGTCCATGCCAGGGCTGACCTTGATGCAGTTAAGCAGGTCTTGCAGCTTCGCAAGGATAATCCTGGTTACCTTGACGCTTCCGAAATTTCCACTATCCTCAAATCCTACCGCTTACCAGGGGTACCGATGCGGTTGGCGGTTAACCCCGAAGCCGCTGTCTTAGATGCGGAAGAGATAAGCTACCCCGTCGTTCTAAAGATCGCAGCTGCGAATATCACGCACAAATCTGATATCGGCGGTGTGATGCTCAACCTGAGCGATGCAGAAGCGGTTAGGTCAGGGTTTACCAAGATCGTCGACAATGCCAAAAGCTTAAATCCCAAAGTCGATATCCAGGGTGTGTATGTCCAACGCATGCTGCCTGCTGGCCAGGAAGTTATCCTGGGGGCGGTCCAGGATGCTCAATTCGGACCACTGGTGATGTTCGGCTCTGGGGGCATTGAAGTTGAAGGGCTGAAAGATGTGGCTTTCTCGCTTGCCCCGCTGACTTTGAGGGATGCAGAGTGGATGTTGGAAAGCACCTGGGCAGGCCGGCGCCTGCACGGCTTCCGGAGCCTACCTCCGGCGGATCGGAAATCCGTCCTGGATGCCCTGATCCTGCTCGGTCAGCTGGCAGCTGATTTCCCTGAGCTGGCAGAAATCGAGATCAACCCGCTGCGTGTCTTCTCTGACTCACAGGGTTCTGCCGCACTGGACGTTCGTATGCGGGTTGCTTGATCTCTTACTGGTTAGTTCTACTGTTATCTTTAAAAACCGCCTGGATCAACTCCGCTACAATCCCAAGGCCCATACCAACGGGACCGGTATCGATGAACTCATCCTGGGTATGCGCCCCACCGCCGGTGGTCAATCCAACGCAGATGGCTGGCAAACCCCGGCTCAGGGGTACATTGGCGTCAGTGGAGCCAATATTCAAGCTCGGCTTTATGCCATACCGAGCATAACACTCCAATGCACGGGTAACCAGCGGATGGTCGGCTCGCAACTCACCAGATGGACGTTCTCCAACTACCTTAGCTTTTATTTTAACTTCCTGTCCGCCTGAGCGATTCTCCTCCTCGATGAGTGTCTCAACGCTGGTAGACAGGAGCCTTAGCGTTGAACGATCCTCTGAGCGCAGGTCCAGCTCACAGCTGGCTTCAGCTGCGATCGTATTCACCGATGTTCCCCCAGAAACCACCCCGATATTGACGGACGAGCGCGGTTCCACCGGGACGTCCATCCGGGTGATTTGCGTGATAAGCTGAGCCAGTACATGGATGGCAGATGGCCGACCAAAATCAATCCATGAATGACCTCCGGGCGTTTGAACCGTAAGGCGGTAACGCTTCACGCCCAACCCCCGATGATAGATATGCCCAATCAACATCCCCTCCAGGATGATATACGCCGCCGGATCATTTCCCAATTGATCTACAACCGCCTTCATCCCCTGCAGGTCTCCCAATCCTTCCTCACCCACATTTGCGACCAGCAGGAGGTCTCCTTCCGGTTGAGACAACCCATGCAAATCCGCACCATCCTTATTAAACAATAAAAAAAGACCAAATAAAGCAGCCAGGCCGAGTGAATTATCTCCAATGCCCGGACCATATATCCTGGTTCCACTCCGCCGGATGGACAAAGCACTGACCTGCGGGAAGACCGTGTCGAGGTGAGCAGACACCACCACCATCGGTTTCTTCGAGCGTCCAGGCAGTCTGATATACACATTGCCGCATTGATCTTTCCAAGCGTGCTCTGCGCCGTGATCACGGAGAGTGCTCAGGAAGAATTCAGAGCGCTGCTGCTCATGAAACGTGGGAGCTGGAACCTGCTGAATTTTTTCGGCCAGATCAACGACTTGGTTAATGATGGATGGATGGATTTCCAATGCTACACCTTGCGGATTCCGGCTTTCAATGCCTCAAGCCGTCCATGTGCCAGGCCAGGCAGGGCATCCAAAGCGTAAAATGCACCACTCCCCTCCACGGTGAGCGAAGCCGATATGTTGCCGTAAAGAGCAGCCTGCAAGGGCTCATAAGTCTGTCGATAGCCTGCCAAGAAACCCCCGCAGTAGGCATCACCTGCACCGGTTGGATCAGTCACCCTGGCAGGGTAGGCTGGCACCTCCCAGCGCGCATTCGTGGCGCGATCGTACAGGTACTGTCCGCTTTCACCGCGTTTCACGACAACGATCTCACAGCCGTAGCCAGCGATCGCTTCCATCATTTGCCACAGATCTGTGCTACGGCCATGGAACAGCTTGCGCATCTCATCTTCATTGGGCAGGAAGGCAGTCAGCCCAGTAACCAGGGCAGGCACATCATCCCAGAACGTGGGCGACATGGTTCCTGCAGAAGGATCCAGTGTGACGGTGGTAAAGCCATTCTGGCGGAGTACGGCAGGCAGGAGCATGTGGGTCAGGAAATCGATCGGGCACAGGTGGGCTGCGGTAGCATCCAGGAAGTCAGGTGGGATATCCGATTGGCGCAGTGAAGTCTGCATCAGGCGAGTGCGGCTGTCATAACTGGTGCCAGGGCGAGAGTAATTCAACAGGGCTTTCGGGAAAGGTTGCTGCAGGCGGGTAAAATGTGCCGCTGGATCTTCATTCAACCGGGTATAACCAATTCCATACACATAAAATGAGCGTAAGTCGATCGCTTCGGGCAGTACATGGATACCCCGGGTATCAAAACCTCGTTTGCGGATATCCTCAAGCCATTCGCTGGGAAAATCTTCACCCACCCTGGCGACCACTCCAGCCAGGCTGGCTGGTTCCCACACCCCAAAGCCAGCAGCGGCATAGATGACATTTCCACCCAGGATATCGATCAAGGCTTTTCCATTGGGGATAAGCGCAAAATCCCTGCGTAATTGCCCTGCCAATATATATTTCACTGAAGGTGCCATGACTGGTGGATTTCCCCTCCTTGTCCAATGATCACAAGATCAGAACGAAGACAATGACCATCTAGTGGGTGGCAACGATCTGACTGGAGGCATCGGCACAGGTGCAGGCCGTGACGATCCGGCCACCTTTTGTAAGTGTGCCTTCATATTCCACGCTACCTTTGAGGGTTACCCATCCGTCCATGTCCAAGGGAATGACGCTATCTGCTGGCATCCACTCGCCGTTATACTTTCGGGCGATATGAACATGGGTTCCAGTTGTCCGCCCCCCTTCACAGGAAGGATGACCAATCGCATCACCAGTTTGCAGTACTTTTCCAAGCGCCACTCTATCTCGGGTTTCGATGTGGAAGTAAAAAACCACCCAGCCTGTGCGCTCATCGCCATCACCATCCAGGTCAAGCACTACGGCGGCATCATCGGAGCGTACGATTACTCCGGGGGCGACCGCAGTTGCAAATTCGTCTGTCGAAACGCAACCACTTTTGATCGCTCCAGGGGCAAAATCGATGGCTGCCAGTGGCTCACCTTCACCAAAACCAGAATGCGGGCCACCTGTATAAGCCCAGGCAATGCCTGGCAGGAAGGGCAGCTCAAACGTTGGCTGAGTCAGGCTTCCAGGGATATGAGGGCTGACTGCCTGCCAGGGATCTCCGAACAGGTTTTTATAAGAGAGTGCGTATCCATCCTGTGCTACGGCATGTGCATATTGGTCCCCATCTACCAGCCTGGAAAAATAATACTGCAATGCAACGGAAGCCGCATTTTGCCATGGGTCAGGATGCTCAAGGGTTCCATCCAGATGCTCAAACTCGGTCAGCTGGCCGAGCCGCCAGTTATAGTAGGCATTGTTAAGCATATTCGCTGCCCACACCAGCTGCATGTACAGGCCTTCATGCTCCCAATCGCGGTATCCTAATGGATACTGGCTGATCCCTTCAGGCATGCTCGACAAGCTGAGCGCACCTGTCTGGTATTCCAACAACGCCAGCAGCACCCGCGGGCTGACACTGAAATTCAAGGCTACATAATCGATGATCGCTGCGGCAATGCGATTATCCCCAAAGGCATAGCCCTTATAACCTTTGAGCCACCCTGGCTGGGAGGCGATAAAACCGGCTGTATCGAAGCCAACCTGCGTCGGTCCATTGATGAAGAGGCTGTCGGGAATAATTTGGTACTGGGTTCCCCAAAATGGCTGGTAGTAAATCGGCATCTTCATCGGCATCCCGGGTGGCATGCTGGTGGCTCCTGCAGGGATAAAGCTGTTGGCAGCTAAAATTTCATCGACAGTGGTATTGAAATGGCTCGCCAGTGCGGGTAATGAATCACCCATCTGGGCAGTGTAGTCCACCAGCTCTCCAGGAGAATATGGTGGCCGCGCTGGCAAGGGTGTGGTGGTAACGTTTGGCTGGCTGATCGGAAAATTCTGCGTTGGGACCACCTGATCAGTCTCTGTGATCGCCTGCTCAGATATGCTCGCCGTTCTACACGCGCTCAGGATGACGGCACAGCATAGCATCAGGGTTGGTATTCGAAGCAATCTACTCATTCTTCAGGAACGATCATTTGGAGGTAGTTTCCCAGCCGGATAACGCGGTAGCGATCAAGGGGTATCCTTGGTACGCTTGATCTGCGATTCATACGACCCATAAACACTGGCCGAGATGGTATCTGTGCCACGTGTCATCGTACCTTCATATGGACTATTACCCGCATGCACAGTCCATCCACTCAACAGCAGGGGTAGTGGCCCATCCGCCGAAATCCATTCACCATTATATTTACGGGCAAAATGGACATGCGTACCGGTAGCGATGCCACCTACGCAGGAAGGATGCCCCAAATAATCTCCGGTTTCCACCCAATCACCAACCTTCACTGCTGGCTCGGTAAGATGCATATAAAGGATGTCCCAACCGGTTTGCTCTTTACCATCTCCATCCAGATCGACCAGCAGGGCTCCATTCCCCTCGCGCACGACCAACCCCGGTGCAGCCGCTACCACCCAGGCATACGACTTGACGCATCCCGACTCGGTACTGCCTGGAGCGAAATCAACCGCCGCGCGTGCACCATCCCGTTCCCAGGCGCCATGTGGTCCGCCGGAGTAACTCCAAATCTGGTCGATCAAAAACGGGAGGATCATTTGCGGCTGGATTAACGTAGGTGGGTATAAAGGCTCAAAATCCATCGCCCGTACCCATGGATTCCCATGCATACGCTCGTACACAGCCGGGAGACCATTATTGGCATCAAAGGCGCCTAACCAGCCTGTTGTGTCATTGATCTGCGCAAAATAATACTGGATCGCGACGGTTCCACTATTTAAATCGGGCGCCAAGCGTGCAGAGACCCCGTCTGAAAAAGTAACATCGGTTACCCAGCCTTCACGCCAGCCATAATAACCAACCGACAATTGGTTAACTGCCCAGGCTAGCTGTGAATAGAGACCTTTTAATGATAAGTCAACCTTACCTAACGGATAATCTTCCTGTTTTGGGTTGGAAGGATTGCCGAACACCCAGCCACTCTGGTATTCGATCAATGCTAGCAGCAAGCGTGGATTAATCGAGTTTTCTATGGCAATGCGCTCCACGATCTCAGCCCCGGTCGTCCACTCGGTGGAACCAAGCCACTCTTTATACCTGCTCAGATATCCACCAGCCTCATTGACGTACGCTTCGACATCAAAATCTGCTGCAGAAGGTGAGTAAACCAGCTCACTATCCGGGACTACTTTAACCGGGCTGGTGGTATTCACCAGCATATGGGGGATCAGTAGCAGGGTATCAGGTGATAACAACCCCGTAGGAGACAGAGCTTTATTTGACGAGCTTATATCGTCAACGTCGACTCCAAAACGGGTGGCAATGACGGGCAGCGTATCACCGGATTGGGTGTAATACAATAAGGGTGCTGCGTCAATCGGAACCGCCTCAGGTGTGGGGATAGCCGTAGACGATACCAGGATCTGCTCGGCAGGAGCATTGCTGGTCACCAGCGGGATAGCCCGATCGGTTGGGAAAATTAAGGAAGGAGTTGGAGAAGCCCATAATTTACCATTGGGTGCATTATAGAGTGGATCATTTTGATCCAATACGCCAATGGCACACGAGAGGCTGACCAATGCCAGCACCAGCCCACAAATGGTCACCCTGGTCAGGTTCGAGGGTCTCCTGGGCTTATTTGTAAATTGTGTTTTCAGGGAAAAACCCTTCCCAGGCTTCGACCGATTCTCCATCACGCGTTAAATACCCGTTATATTCTATACCATCACCACTCGACACCCAACCATCCAGGTTGAAAGGCAAACCGGTGATTGATTGAGTTTGATCTGCAGGAATCCACTCCCCATTATACCGCCTCGCCAGATGGAAATGGGTGCCTGTGGAATAGCCACCGGTACAGGACGGGTGCCCAATCCGTTCTCCGGCTTTGATAAACGTACCGGCCTCCACCCTGTCGCGGCCTTCAATATGCATATAAAGCACTGTCCAACCGGTACCTTCATTTCCATCGCCATCCAGATCCTGGATAACCCGCCCGGCATCGGCCCTGACGATCAGCCCATCGGCTACCGCCACCACCCATAGGTCACTTTCTATACAGCCAAGACCATTATTACCAGGCGCGAAGTCAAGGGCGGCCCAGGCTGACCCATCACCCCAGCCGCCGTGAGGACCCCCGGTAAAAGCCCAATCCACACCTGTTTCGAGTGGCAGTTGCATGGCAGGCTGCTCGAGGCCTTCCGGGATAATTGGATCAACAGCATAATCAAAAGGATGGCCGAAGAAATTACTAAACGTCGCATAGACCCCTTCCGGTGAGACCGCACGATCCCATCCGGAGCGGTCGTTCAGCAGGGCAAACAGCTGCTGGACACCCGCGGTACCGGCGTTGATGGACGGATCAATCGGGATAATTTCACCGTTATTCACCAACCAGCCTCCCACACCATCAACCCGCCATAGATAATAGCCCCGATTTAAATTGTTGGCAGCCCAGGCCAGCTGCAGGTAGAGTCCTTTACGCCAGATATCCTTGTTCCCCATGGGGTAATCACGGTTCTCATCAGGAGGATTGGCTTTGGTGACCCATCCGCTCTGATATTCCAACACCGCCAATAGCAGACGTGGGTTGACAGAATAGTCGGCGGCTACCCACTTAACGATCTCAGAACCTGTGAGCATTGCACCTTCGACTTCCTCACGATATTTTGCCAAATAACTATCGTATTGGTTGACGAAAGCATCAATATCGAACGCCTGTGCGTATGGACCGTATACCAGCTCAGAATCAGGCATGATCTTGAAGCTTGATCCCGGCGCTCCGGGGATAGGAGCGGGGATCACCAGCACCTGACCCACTTCTAACAGGTCAGGGTCGGCAATCGTGTTGGCCTGCAAGATCATCTGGGCGGTGATCCGGTAGCGATCGGCAATCTTCCCTAAGGTGTCGCCCGCCTGAACAGTATAAGTTTCGTCTTCGGTGCGGAGGGCAGGCAGCTCGATTGGAGTATTCGGGGTAGGTGAGACGATGGTGACATCATTCGGGCTGCGTACTACCGGGAGATTAATTTCCAGGCTGGCTTCAGACTCTGGTGTTGAGGTCGCCTCTGGAGTCACAATTGTATAATTGTGGGTGGGGATGGCAAGCGGTTCGATGGACTTCTGACAAGCCATTGAAATAATGAGCACCAGTAATATAGGGAATAGTATCAATATTATCTTGGAACGCATTTGTGATACCTTTCGCATTCTACCGTGAACGATGAACCAAGTCAACCAAGCCTTATGGGCTTGCAGGCTCGCCGCGCGAGTGACTGTCCGGGAAATCACCAAGGGTATAATTGCCATATTCTATCTACAGAGGTGTGCTATGGTACAACCTATGTTGGAGTGTATTCCCAACTTTTCAGACGCGCGGCGTCCGGATGTCATCGAAGCGATCATTAGCTCAATCACTGCTGTGGAAGGCGTCACCCTGCTCGACCGCCATTCTGATTTGGACCACAACCGAACGGTTATAACCTTCGTTGGACCACCCGCTGCTGTGGAGCAGGCTGCATTTCAGGCGATCGCCAAAGCTGCCCAGCTGATTGATCTCGACCACCATTCCGGCGAACACCCACGCATTGGGGCAACCGATGTCGTCCCGTTCGTACCAATTTCGGGAATGACGATGCAAGATTGTATCCAAATTGCCCGCCACTTGGGGGAACGGGTTGGAACCGATCTGAACATCCCGGTGTATTTGTATGAAGAAGCTGCTACCCGCCCCGAACGAACCAACCTCGAGAACATCCGCCGTGGGCAGTATGAAGCCTTGAAGCAGGAAATGGGCATCAAACCGGAACGCGACCCCGATTTTGGACCCAAGGTAGTTGGCCCGGCTGGGGCAACCGTGATCGGTGCCCGCCAGCCACTCATCGCCTATAACGTCTACCTGACCACGGATGATGTAAGCATCGCTGAGAAAATCGCCAAGACCATCCGCTTCTCATCCGGGGGACTTCGATACGTAAAAGCCCTGGGGATGCTCGTGGAAGGCAGGGCTCAAATCTCCATGAACCTTACGAACTTTCACAAGACTCCCATCGCGCTGGTGGTGGAAGCCATCCGCCGCGAAGCATCCCGCTTTGGGGTGATGATTCATCATGCTGAGCTGGTTGGTTTAATTCCTGAATCAGCTCTGGTTGATGCTGCTGCCTGGTACCTGCAGCTTGACCAGTTTCATTCAGACCAAATCCTGGAGCAGAAATTATTCACCCTGATCAAAAGCTCACAATCACAGTCCACTGTAAGCTATGCGATCGGGACCGGATTTCTAGATGATCTGGCGGCTGGTACAGCTACGCCTGGGGGCGGTTCGGCAGCTGCCTATGCTGGCGCTGCCGCAGCCGGGTTGGTGTCTATGGTTGCCCGTCTGACCATTGGCAAGAAAAAATATGCCGAATTTGAAAACAGAGTTCAGACGATCCTTACTCAGGCGGAATCCTTGCGGAATGACCTTACCGAGTTCATCCAGTTGGACTCCTCAGCCTTTGAGGGTGTGATGTCAGCCTACAAATTGCCTAAGCAGACCTCCGAGCAGCAGGATATTCGCCATAAGGCGATCCAGCAGGCCACATTACTGGCCACGCAGGTACCAATGGGAGTAGCCAATAAATCGTTGCGCGTGATTGAGCTTGCAGAGCAGATCATCCCCATTAGTAATGAAACGGCATTGAGCGATGCTGCAACCGGGGCATCTCTGGCGAAGGCCGCTATCAAAGGTGCAGGCTACAACATCCGTATCAATACTCGGGAGTTGCCAGATGAGCTTTCCAGGCCGTACCTCACAGAATTGGCAGGGATCGAGCAGCATGCTGCAACCATTGAGGGGCGTATTCAAGCTGCCTTACACGAGCGAGGCTTATAAGGTATGCTACCCCACCCACATCGTATCAAGCCTTGGGGCTTGGTCCAGCTTAGGAAAACCCCATGGCTTGCCATCCTGTTCATTTTTTTGGTCACTAGCTGTCGTTCAGGCTATCTCACTCCTACACCAGCAGCTACTGCATTGCAAGTTTTAACTGAGCCAACGGCTAGTCCTCCCCAGACAACGGCCACATCCATTCTACTGCCTACCCCCTCGCCCACCCAACCGCCCATCCGAGTGTGGTTGGCACCCTTCCTGCCGGAAAGGATGCGCAGTGTGATTACCTTGCCAGCCGGATACAGCCTGGCTGATTCGCAGGATGTTGCTGAGGCACTTCTGACTGTAGCTGCCCAAGGCCAGGCACCCAGTAGCCGATGGGTCTATGCACTGGTCGCCCCCTTCCCGACGGTCACGGATGGCGTCAGCTTGGAACAGCTCCAGGCGACCTGGAACGGAGCTCCCCCCGACGTATTTGCCAACCCGTTGCTGATGGACGCCTCCACGCGGGATGTGCTGACGGCGCTGTGGGGTGCGCCAGCTGGCGATGCAGTCACCGTTTTACCAGCGGAAGAGCTGCTGGATTATGCCTGGTCCAACCAACCCTCCTGGGCAATCATCCCCTTCGAAAATTTGGAACCGCGTTGGAAAGTTTTGACAGTAGATGGGAAGTCGCCTTTATGGAAAGGTTTTACCCTGTCCGATTACCCACTTGCCATCCCGTTTGTCCTATCCGGTACAACGAGCCTGAGTGCAGAGCAGATTAATCTACCACAAACCAACCGTGATCCATCCAGACTCACCAGCGTGGCAATGACAGGAGTGACCGCCATGGTACGCTCCACGGCTTTTTCCATGGAACAAAAGGGCATCACCTATCCGGCAGAGTATATCGGCCCGTTGTTATTAGAGACGGATATCACACACATCAGCAACGAAATCCCCTTCTCACCCGACTGCCCCTACCCAGCGCTCACCCAGGATAACCTGGTATTTTGCTCCAACCCCAGCTATATCGACCTGCTCAAAGCAGTCGGCACGGATATCGTCGAGTTGACTGGAGATCACTTCATGGATTACGGCGCAGAGGCTACTTTATACACCCTACAGATGTATAAAGACCTGGGCTGGCCATACTACGGGGGCGGGGCAAATGCTGAAGAAGCCCGCCAGCCGGTCAGGTTGCAAAACAACGGCAATAAAATCGCCTTTATGGGCTGCAATGTGGGTTGCACGGTAAAGAATGAGATACCCTGCGATGCCATTGCCACCGACACCCACCCCGGTGCAGCCCAGTGTGACTTTGATTACATCAGAACCGAGATCCCTGCCTTGCGTGATGAAGGCTACCAGGTGATTTTCACTTTCCAGCACCGCGAATACTACACCTATACGGCCATGCCCAGCCTGGTGAATGACTTCGGGCTGGTGGCTTCGGCAGGGGCTGCTATTATCAGTGGCAGTCAGGCCCATCAGCCGCATGGTTTCGCTTTCGAGAACGGGGCTTACATTCATTATGGGCTGGGAAACCTGCTCTTCGACCAGTTTGGTTATTGTGCAAATCGAGCGTGTGATGACGCCTTTATCGATCGCCACGTGTTTTATGACGGTCGCTACATCAGCACCGAGCTGATCACCCTCCGTTTTGTGGATTTTGCCCAGCCACGCTTCATGACAGTCGAGGAACGCAGGCAGTTTTTAGAGACGATTTTTAGCGCAAGTGGCTGGTAACGGGTCAAGCCCATCAATCCCAGGGATGGCAACCCCGATAAGATTTTAAGAAGATGATCCTCACAGTCTCAGATAGGAGCACAGCATGGGCCTTCAACCAGATCATTGGATTCGCAAAATGACAATGGAGAAACTCATGATTGAACCCTTCGCCGATAGCCAGGTGCGAAACGGGGTAATTTCCTATGGCGTATCATCCTATGGCTACGATATCAGGGTGGCAGACGAATTCAAGATCTTTACCCACAAGAACTTGACCATGGTTGACCCCAAGCAGTTTGACCAAACCTCCATGGTGGATTTCAAAGGAGACGTGTGTATCATCCCACCGAATTCCTTCGCCCTCGCCCGGACGGTAGAATATTTTCGTATCCCCCGCAATGTCCTGACCATCTGCCTGGGAAAATCAACCTATGCTCGCTGCGGGATCATTGTCAATGTCACACCCTTCGAGCCCGAATGGGAAGGTTATGTGACCATGGAGATCTCAAATACTGCCCCCTCACCGGCAAAAATCTACGCCAATGAAGGGATTGCGCAGGTCCTGTTCTTCGTGGCGGATGAGCCGTGTGAAACTTCCTATGCCGATAAAAAAGGGAAGTACCAGGCTCAGCAAACCATCGTGTTGCCCAAGCTTTAAAACGCCTCGTGCTCGGTGCGGGCGATGATCTCGTCCTGCAGGGTTTTGCTCAGGTCACAGAAATAATCGCTGTAGCCCGCTACACGCACGATCAGGCTGCGGTATTGTTCAGGATGCTGCTGGGCCAGGCGTAGCGTGGCAGCGTCTACCACGTTGAACTGGATGTGATGGCCATCCAGCAGGAAATAGGTGCGGATCAGCTGCACAAGCTTGTTGAGACCCTCGTCATTTTCCAATACCTGGGGGGTGAACTTCTGGTTAAGCAGGGTACCGCCGGTGCGCACATGGTCCATTTTGGCCACCGAACGAAGCACAGCCGTGGGTCCTTTATGATCAGCACCTTGAACAGGTGATACGCCTTCGGATAGAGGCGTGTAAGCCAGCCGTCCATCTGCGGTTGCACCGGTGACGCTGCCAAAATACACATGCACGGTAGTGGGGAGCAAGTTGATATGGTACTCACCGCCCTTGGTATTGCGCCTGCCTTCCACGGCATTGAAATAGATCTCGAAGACGCGCTGCATCACACGGTCGGCTCGGTCATCGTCATTGCCATATTTCGGGGTGCGGTTGAGTAATCGCTGGCGCAAGGGCTCATTGCCTGAAAAATTCGCTTCGAGATTGTCAATTAACTCGTGCATACCCAATGTGTGATTTTTAAAAACATGGTAGCCGATGCTGGTCAGGGCATCGGTCATCGTGCCGACACCCACACCCTGAATGTATGTGGTGTTATAGCGGGCACCTCCATCATGATAATCCCTTCCTGTTCGGATGCAATCATCCACCAGTAAAGACAGGAAGGGGCAGGGCATATAGCGGGCATATAAGCGCTCAATCACATTATTGCCACGCACTTTGATATCCACGAAGTAATTCACCTGTTTTTCGAAAGCCTTATAAAGTTCTTCCATGCTGGAGAATGCGCGTGGATCACCTGTGGCTGGCCCTAGCTGGATGCCGGTGCGTCGGTCGGCACCATTATGCAGGGTGATTTCCAAGACCTTAGGCAGGTTGAAATAGCCCGTCAGGTTGTAATTTTCCTTTCCGAAAGCACCTACCTCTACGCAGCCACTTGAGCCCCCGCAACGGGCATCCAGCACCGATTTTCCCATGCGCATCAGCTCCTGGCCGATCAGGTCGGCATTGAACACCGAAGGCTGGCCAAAACCAGTGCGAATGATCTCAGCTGCACGTTTAATGAAGCGGTCAGGATTCTTTTTGCTCACCTGGATGGAGGTGGAAGGCTGGAGCAGGCGCATCTGCTCGATCACATCCAGCAACAGGTAGGTGACCTCGTTCACACCATCCGAGCCATCCGGGCGTACCCCGCCCAGGTTGATCTGGGCGAAATCTGTGTAAGTACCGCTTTCTTCGGCGGTCACCCCCACTTTGGGAGGAGCCGGTTGGTTGTTGAATTTAATCCAGAAACATTGCAGGAGCTCTTCAGCTTGTTCGCAGGTTAAGCTACCATCCTGGATGCCCTGCGCATAGAAAGGCAGCAGGTGTTGATCCAGGCGACCTGGTGAGAACGCATCCCAGGTGTTCAGCTCCAGGGTTACCCCAAGGTGGACGAACCAATAGGACTGCAAGGCTTCCCAAAAATTGCGCGGGGCATGGGCTGGAACGTTCTGGCAAACCTCGGCGACTCTCATGAGCTCATTCTTGCGCCTATTATCCTGCTCGGAGGCGGCCAGGCCCAGGGCCTTCTCCGCATGCCGCTCAGCATAACGGATGATCGCACCCGCAGCTATCAGCATCGCACGCAGCTCTTCCTGTTTTTCGTATGCCAGCGGATCATTTAAGAAATCCAGCGTCATGAGGCGCGACTCGATCTCGCCCTGGAAATCCAGCATCCCCTTCTTATAAATCTTATTGTCCAGAACGGTGTGACCAGGGGCGCGCTGCTCCATAAACTCGGTAAAGATGCCAGCCTGGTAGGCGGCTTTCCACTCGGGGGTCATCTCGGCGAAGACCAGCTCGCGCATTGACTTGCCTTTCCAGAATGGGATGAGCGTATCGGCATAACTACGTCGAGTTTCAGGGCTGACCCTGAAGGAAGTCTTCTCGCGCTGGTCCAGCACATCCAGGTCATCCAGGCTGTGGCAACATAACTCCGGGAAGGTGGGGGCATGTTTCGGTGCCGGACCTTTCTCACCGACGATCAATTCCCCATCATTGATACAGATTTCCTTATGCTCAAGTAAATACTTGAAGGCCAATGCCCTTTTTACCGGGTTTGAAATCAAGCCGGTGTCCTGACTCCAAAATTCCGTCAGTAGCTCAGCCCGTTCGGAAGAAAGCGTCTCAACGGCTTCAATGCTCTGTTTACGAAGTTCTACAACACGCTGACTAAGGATCATACAGCCCTCCCAGTATGTCTGATAACCGGTAATTTATAAGTCAAAAATACTTCTTCAATCTGGCTAATCTGGTCCTTGGTTGGAACCTGGATATCGCCCAGCTTATAGCTCATCCCCAGGGCTTCGTATTTGGCGACACCGATCGTATGATACGGCATCAGCGCTACGCCCTCCAACCGGGGCAAGGAGCTTAAAAAGTTAGCAAAGTGGTTGATGCTGGTAACATCATTGTTAATTCCGGGAATAAGCGGGATACGCACCAGGATGTTTGCTCCAGTCTCTGATAGACGGCGCAAATTTCCCAAGAGCAAACGGTTCGTTACCCCAGTGTATCGCATGTGCCTGGCCTCATCCACCAGCTTCAGGTCATACAGGAATAAGTCAGTCAGTGGCAGGATTGCCTGGAAGTTCTCCCAGGAAGTGTGACCGCAGGTATCCACCGCAGCATGGATGTGGTGCTCCTTACAGTGCTTTAGAGCTTCCACGAGGAATTCAGGCTGCGCCAGGGGTTCACCACCGGTGAAGGTGACTCCTCCACCCGATTGATCGAAAAAGGGCACATCGCGCATGATCTCTGCCATCAGCTCAGCAATGCTGACCTGACGACCAACCATCTCTCGCGCTCCCGCATAACACACCTCGGCACACTTTCCACACTGATCGCACCTCTCCCAATCGGTGACGGTTCTGCCTTCCCAACGGATCGCATCCTCAGGACAGGCATTCTGGCAGGCATGCGAGGTTTTACAGCGGTTCAACCTTACCATCAGCTGCGGCTGGGTTGACTGCCCCTCAGGATTGTGGCACCACCAACATTCGAGCGGGCAGCCTTTCAGGAAGACTGCAGTGCGAATCCCTGGTCCATCATTTATCGCATAGCGCTTGATATCGAAGATCATCCCGTTGCTCATGGCTGATAACGATAAATATAATCTTTTGCAATGTGGGTGTCAATAGAAATATCCAGATTGTATACAATTAATATATTCGTAGTAGTTTTTTAATTTGTATGGTTTAATTAATTTGCTACGTGAGGTAACCCATGGACAACCCTGACAACATGACCACTCGTGAGAGCGACCGGGTCGAGAGAGAGCTTCGACAGTTAATCCTGACCCTGCAGATCGAGCCCGGACTTTCCATCAGTGAAGCCAGCCTGAGCAAGCGCTATGGCTGGGGTAGGACGCCCCTGCGGGAAGCTTTTCAGCGCCTTGCAGAACAATCGCTTCTCCACATCATCCCCCACCACGGTGTGGTGATCACACCCCTGAGCGTCTTTGATTTCGTTGAAGTAATGGACGCCATGGCGATGGTAATCGGCCCCGCAGCCTCGTTGGCTTGTAAACACCTCACTGAGGATGACCTGCACCAGTTAGCGCAAAACATCGAAGAGACACAGGCAGCCTCTTCGAAGGCGGACTTTAGCCTGGTAGCCTTGGCAGATTACGAATTTCACCGCCTGCTGGCAGCTGCCACCAACAACCGCTACCTGTCAAGGCACCTGATCCACCTGCACCAGGTGGCAATGCGTTTCAACCTGGCAGCCTGGAAAAGGGATGCCAGTGCAGCCTACTCGCTGGATGAACACGGTAGGATCTTAGCCGCGCTTCGTGAACGCGATGCAGAAAAAGCTCGTTCGATGATGCTGGAGCACATTGATAACGCTCGAATGCGGATTATGGGGACGTTCCAACCGTAATCAGGTCTTTTATTGCTTCAAATTTAGCCTGACCAACTCCTTGCACCTTCATCACATCTTCTATGCGGGTGAAGGGTCCATAATTAACCCGATAATCGAGGATTGCCTGGGCAAGCGTGGGACCTATACCCGGTAAGCTCTCCAGCTGGGCAAGATCGGCTGTGTTAACGTTAATCATCCCCGCATAAGTTGGGACGGATCGCACTGACCAACCAGTGGGTGTCGGGTCAGGCAGGCCAGTTACATTGATTTGCTGACCATCACTCAGCAGCTCAGCCAAGTTTAGTGCATTGCGGTCTGCATCCACCGAAAAACCATCCGCAGCCTGGATGGCATCGTTAACGCGACTACCCTGTGGCAAGGAGTACAATCCTGGCTGGTTTACCTTGCCACTGACATAGACGGTGATGGGAGCTGCAGTAGGAGGTGGGTTCAACCGAATAGGTTCGCCCCACGGCGGGCGGGTGACCAGAAATAGTACACCCGCTCCTAATAATATCCCCACAACAATAAATGCACCGAGCCAATACCAATGTTTTTCCATAACAATAAAATTCTTTTGACCAAGAATTATAAATAATTACTGTTCACCCAGGTTCAAGCTCAATCCTAACCGCTGTCGGGCAGCATTAACATTCAGAATTTTAACATTGATCACCTGGCCCTCATGTAAGCCCTCATCAGTTTCATCAAAATCAGTCACATCCGTAAATTCAGACGAGTGTATCAGGCCGTCCAATCCTTCTTCGATGCGGGCAAAAGCTCCAAATGGCACCAGGCTGGTTATGACTGCACTAACTACCTGACCCGGATGGTAGCGCTCCTCGGCCGTCTCCCACGGGTTGGGGATCAACCGTTTTAATGAGAGGGCAATTCGTGAGCGATCCGGATCTACATTGATCACGTACGCTTGGACGGTCTCACCAACTTTCGCCACTTCGCCCGGATGGCGAACCCGACCCCACGATAATTCCGATACATGAATCAGGCCTTCCACCCCTCCCAGGTCGACAAATACCCCAAACTCAGTGATGTTGGTGACGATCCCGCAGATCCGCTTCCCAGGGTAAATCTCACCGAATACCAGGTTCCTTTTTCCCGATTCAGCCAGGGCTGCCCGCTCCGAAAAAACCACTCTGCCGCGCTCCGGATCACACTCGATCACTTTAAATGATGCCGTCCGTCCTACATAACTTGATAGGGCTTTTTCCTTTTCAACTTCATCAGTCAGACAATTGATCTCCAGGAGGTGCGAGACGGGTACGAATCCATGCAGCCCACTTCCCGAAACCAGCAAACCCCCGCGGTTGAACCCTGTGATTTCCAGCCTGATCACCTGGTCAGTGGAGAACAGGTTATTGACCATTTGCCAGTCGATCTCACCGGTCTTGATACCCTTTCGTACGCTTTGGCTCTCAAGCAGCTCAGGTTCGTCCTGAAGTCCCAGCTCTCTGCTCGCGGAAGTCTTATATTTTTCCTCCTCAGCCAACAAAGCGGTCCACCAGGCTTCATCAATCTCAGGAGCCCTCGAATTACTGGATTGCTTAGTAACCATTAAACCCTCCTCCCCATAACTTAATCATTATTGTGCCCATTGTAATTAATTTTCTGCCCTGGCTTTCTGTTCCATTTCCATAATAGCATTCGCAACTGCTTCAACTGCCACACGTTGTTTACGGTACAGGTCAGCTTCAGACATGGATAACCGTGTGGCTATCTCACGTACTTTTTTCCCCTCCATAAACTTCATTTCCAGGATGTTGTAGAGAATCCACTCGCCGGTGAACCTGCGTTCACCCTCTGGGCGAACCTGATCGACAGCCTGGCGCAGGATAGCGCGCAAGGCATTGGCAGGATTTTCCTGGTGTTCCTCCAGGTTATCTTGCACCACTTTTAATCCAAGCAGCGGGCTGTCTGTCAACCTGGGACCACCCCAATAGTGTGTCAGTGCGTCTTTTACCCAGCGTGCCAGATCCGGCGATTCCAATGGGAGCTCCTGGGCTGTCAGCACATCCGTGCCGCCATATCTGGATGCCGCACGCAGTCGTTGGATCATATCGATTTGCGGACTCAAGGTTTCGATGGAGTTGAAGATTTCCTGCTGCTGGACGTGATCTTCGAGCGCGGTAGCAGCACGATCTGCCAGGAATAACACGGCTTGCTTTTGATCTTCACCAAGCACACTCTCAGGCTTTCGGGCGATACCCAATATCCCTAACATCACACCTTCTTTAATACGTTGGCTGTTGAGTGGAAGCAGCCAGAAGTTATTCCAGGTATAGAAACCTGTGCCATTCCCATTTTGCTCCACAAGATGATCCAGACCTTCAGCCAGGTCCACGACATCGGGTGCATCACCGATATTAACCATCATTTCAAGGTCACCCGCATCCATGGCTAAAATAAACGCCCGAGGCGCCTGTATACGGTCACAAATAGCCGCCAGGACCGACTCAAGGAACTGGCGCATATCACCAGTGGTCAACAAACGCTCATTCAGTGTCTCAACCAGCAGCAATCTGGTCTTGTCCTTCCCGGTGAAAAGCCAGCGTTCCCACAAGGGTGCTGCAAGGGTGATAATATACTCCAGCAGCAGCAATGATCCTACCATGACGATCGGTACTGCAGCAGAGTACTCAAACCCAAAGTACTCGCCTGCCCGCCGTACAAAGGTGGTGATTGCCAACACGAAAGAAGCTGTAACGGGACCGCGCATCAACCATTTGAATAGCCGGCGCTTCACCACACGATCTGGCCACGACACGCCATAAAAAGCCACCGAGTATGCCATAACCACCAGCAGCCCAAGTACCAGGATATTGTTCATCACCGCCACCAGCCAGAACAACAAGGGGTGGTTCGTGGCGAGGGTGGAGCCGAACAAGAGGAAAGGGAAGGTGCCCAATACCGGCGCCAGAGCACCTGCGATCAGATATCGCATCCTACGGCGGCTGGTAGGCGTCACTGTGCGGCGGTATGCCTCCCTAAAATTGAGCCATGTCCACACCACAGCCAGTAAAAAATACAAGGAGAAAATCCATGAGAGCAAGGTACGCTGCAGATGAGGAGCCGGGTTAGCATCAGACACAAGTGGGCCGACCAACAGCATAAACGGCAAGGTAGCCAGGAAACCCAGGCTAAACAGGTATGCCAGGCCAATCATCCACCGGTGCTTCCCAGTGGTTTGGCTGCCAGTGGTGAACATCACTGCCATTGAAAAATGGAAATAACAGGCTGGCAAAAATACAATACCCAACCATTCGATCTGTAACCAAAATTGCAAGATTTTCTCTGAGGTAACGATGCTGCTAATTGCATCTCCTACAAAGACGATTACGATGCAGATCAGGATCAATGCGAATGTGCGCGCTACCAGGTCGCGCAGGTTGAAGGTCAGGGCATATAGCAATAGGGAAAATGCAGTGATGGCAATCCCAGCGGTAAGCAGCTGGTTAACGAATGTCAGGCTGTTGATCAACGCACCAATCATATTAAACCGTCAAATCACTCACAACAAAAAACCAACTACATCAAAGAATAAGGATATTTAATCCCGGCAGGTTCACCTCAAGCTCTTTGAAAAAAATAAGGCGATATCCTGGTTAGGAAAATAATGATCGTTATACCCGCACAGGTCATAACCCAATTTTTGGGCCAGGCAGATCGCCGGGTAATTCTTGGGTTGCATTTCCAATACCATCCGTAAACAACGCTTGTGGCGCGACCAATCCTGCCCAGCCAGCGCAAGGGCGCTACCAATCCCCTGGCGGCGGAACCTGCGCATGATCACCAGGTCAGTCATCCAACCTGTATAGGGGGCAATGGAAAGCTGGACGCTTGTATATCCCACCACTTCACCCTTTAAAACCGCTACTAACAAACAAGCACGTTCTTTCCAATCGTTTGCCAGTTGAGCTGGCGGGCGCGGATAAGCCACCTTAACCGAGCGCGGTAGTTTTTGCTGGCGGAAGGTGATCTCAACCATTAGGTCAGAAGGTTTCTGACCCGTATCATGCTGGACTTCCATCTGCCAGACATGGTCACTCACATAATCATGGTCAATCTCAATCAATTGGGGGATTTCCAGCGATGTGGGTGGTCGAATTTCAATCTCCGGCATATCTACTCCATTAAAACACTAAGGTGCTGCCTGGACATTCACTTGAATATCACATGGCGGTTGTGCATTTCCAACATTATCCGTAACCATCAGCTCCAACATGTAGGCTCCCGGTGAAAGTGCCGTCGTGTCCCAGGATCCCAAGACGTCATTCTTTACCGACTGCTGACCTACCTGAATGGGCAGGTAAATCGTGTCTCCGGGTTTGGCGATTTGCAACGTGTAGAAGCCAAAGTTGATGATATCCGCTGTACCGCGCACGGTCACACTTCCATTAATCGTATCACCATTGAGGGGTGCTGTCAGGTTAACCTGGCCAGGTGTGCAGCCTTCCGCAGCAGCAACTTCACCTGGTGTGGGGGTAACACCCTGGGTGGCATCAGGATTTTGGGTGGGGGCTGGCAAGGTGATTGTGGGTGTAGCCAACAAATCCAGGGTTGTGGTGGGTAATGGGTTGGCCCCCGGCACAGTCGGGGCCACAAAAGTCACAATGGTAAACTCAACAACCGCCATAATAATCAGGATCACGATCATGGTTGCCGCTGCATTGACCCTGGATTGGGCACCTTCCCTTTCCATCCCAAAGAATGCCCCCCGTAATTCCTCCCAGGATACAGCGAATTTACGGATCTGCCATATGGCCAATACCCCCAGGATAACGTAAATCCAAATTTCATAGTTTCTAAAAAACCGGAGGATCTGTTCCATGCGGCGTCCTTAATCTCTGTAATTTTTACGTCCAGTGTGTGTCATCAACCGACAGACTAAAGACGGCGTAGCACCCCCTTGATCAGCGCCGTAAGCTTAGGCGCCAGAGTTTCACCTGCCTGCAGAACCTCTTCATGTAAAGTGATGGTTTCACCATCCAGGTTTGCTTTATTACTGATCCCCGAGATACCCAAGACACGTATACCTCCGTGACGCGCCGTGATCACCTCAGGAACCGTTGACATTCCAACTGCATCTGCCCCAATGAAGCGCAAAAAGCGCAAATCTGCTGGGGTTTCGAATGAAGGCCCAGCCAGGCAGACATAAACGCCCTCGTTTAATACCAGATTTTCTTCACTCACTACTTTCCGTGCCAGATCTAATAGAGCAAGGTCGTACGCCCTGCTCATATCCGGGAAA
This sequence comes from Anaerolineales bacterium, assembly GCA_003105035.1. Taxonomy (NCBI): domain Bacteria; kingdom Bacillati; phylum Chloroflexota; class Anaerolineae; order Anaerolineales; species Anaerolineales bacterium. The sequence continues at coordinate 48,040 of PQAL01000017.1, forward strand.
CGGGTACCTAACTCATCGATATTTGGGCCACGCAAAGGGTTTAGCCCTGCCATGCCGATCAGGTTGATATGATCGGTGATCAGCATCAAATCACCTGGTGAAAAATTGGGGCTCACTGCTCCTGCAGCGTTGGTAACGATCAGGATCTCTATCCCTAATCGTTGCAAAACCCGCACTGGAAGAGCAACTTGATGAATTGAGTATCCTTCGTAGTAATGCACCCGCCCCTGCATGACGATAACTTCTTTGCCTTCGAGCTGGCCGATCACCAGGTGCCCCTGGTGTCCAATCACAGTAGAAACAGGCCAATCTGGAATTTCTTGATACGGAATAATAGTCGCATATTCCACGCTGGCTGCGATTGCCCCCAACCCTGAGCCAAGGATGATCCCCACTTGTGGATGATAGCTTGTTTTGGAACGAACAAAATCCGCGATACGGTCGATCTGATCCAACGAAAAGTATTCACTCATGTTAAGTCTGCCTCTCCTTAAATCCAACGCTAAACAACCAACAACCACCCCGGTCAATAATAAAATTATTATAACATGCGGGCTAAAATCCTCCGATCACCCTTACATCTGATTGATCTGTTCTCCGATATCCGCAAAGGCAAGCAAGGCCTTTTCAACCGAAGCATCGTCAATCCAATAATGAGTAACCAGGCGAAAACGCCGTTGCCCGACCACACCTACTTTAACACCTTGTTTCGCTAGCGCTGCTGCCACCTGTTTGGCATCCCCAGGATAACCATCGGCAATGGACATAAAAATCATGTTGGTATGGGGTGTCCCCGGATCCAAGGTAAACCCGGGTAAAAAGGATAATCCCTGGGCTAAATTGCGCGCTCGACGATGATCATCTGACAGCCGCTCCACCATATTCTCCAAAGCCACAATACCTGCAGCAGCCAGGATTCCCGCTTGGCGCATACCACCACCCAGTTGTTTACGCAAACGGTGAGCCCTGGCAATAAACTCGGCGCTTCCACACAATACCGATCCCACCGGGGCACATAAGCCCTTGCTGAGGCAAAAAGTAACCGAATCTGCCGCTTGGGCCAGCTCACCGGCTGAAACACCCTGGTCAGCAGCCGCGTTGAAGATGCGCGCCCCATCCAAATGCAGGAGCAAACCGTTCTCACGGGCCAGCTCACCCACAGCCCTGGTGTACTCAGCCGATAATGATACCCCGCCACAACGGTTGTGCGTGTTTTCCAAGACCACCAGTCGGGAGATTGGCTGATGAGCATCTTTTGATCGAATAGCTGCCTGGATATCCTTCAGCAGCAGGGTTCCATCGACTTGGTTGGGAAGCTGGCAGGAATGGACACCCCCCAAAGCGGAAATGCCACCAGCCTCATACAAGAAAGTGTGGGCCTTATTCCCCAGAATGGCTTCATCGCCCCGCCCGCAATGGGCGAGGATACCGATCAGGTTGCCCATCGTCCCGGAAGGCACAAACAAACCAGCTTCTTTGCCCATTCTCTCGGCTGCCATCGCTTGCAACTTGTTTACCGTCGGGTCTTCTCCGAACACATCATCGCCCACTTCCGCTTCAGCCATGGCTTTCCGCATCGCCTCTGTGGGGTGAGTCACTGTATCTGAGCGTAGATCAATCCAGTCCATATTGACTCCTTGTTGAAAACTCTGTGATAAGTACCTTATTTATTCGCCCGTAATTCAACTAATATCTCTTCTAGCTCATCTGGCAAGGGTGCTTCAAAGGTGCGGGGGGTTTTCTCTCCTGGCAGCACGATGGTCAGACCGGTTGCATGCAAGAATTGCCTTGTGATGGGAAGCGTCGCATGTCGGTGACCATAAACTTGATCACCTGTCACCGGGCAACCGATGAACTGTAAGTGCAGGCGGATCTGGTGTGTCCGGCCGGTCAGTGGATGAACCTCGAGCAGCGTATGCTCCCGAAAGCTTTCCAGTGTGCGAAATTCACTCACCGCTTCACGGCCTTTCTGCAGGCTGGTGACTGCCATCAACTTACGGTGAATCGAGTCTCTGCCGATGGGTGCGTCGATCCTCCCGGTTGGTGTAGGCGGTTTACCATCCACCAGGGCCAGGTAGACTTTAATGGTTTTGCGTAACCGGAACTGTTCCTGCAAAAAGCGATGGGCCTGGTCATTTTTTGCCAATATGATCAACCCTGAGGTGCCCTTGTCCAGTCGATGGACCACGCCAGGTCGCTTTTTGCCACCGATACCTTCCATCTCCGGGGCGTGGGCTAGGGCTGCATGCACCAGTGTTCCACTGGCATGACCAGCCGCCGGATGGACTACCATCCCCGCTGGTTTATTCACTACCAGCAAGTCTGAATTCTCGAAGATGATCGCCAATGGAATGTGTTCAGGCACCAGGTCGGTGGTTTCTACAGGCTGAATATGTACCTGAATGGTGTTGCGCCGGTCGATCATCTGGCCACTCTTGTGAGCCGGCTGGCCATCTATCACGATCCTGCCGTCTTGTATCATGGCCTGCAAGCGTGAACGCGAAAACTCCGGAAGGCAAGACACGAGGAACTTATCGAGGCGCAGTGTCCCTTCCCCATCGTATTGCAAAGTCAAGGTTTGGTCACTCAAGCGGCGGGTTCTCCGAATCGGTCTGATCGAGCGAACCTGCAGCTTGTTTCTCCTTCTCCAGCTTGTTTTGTTTTCTTTCGCTATTCCACACAGCGAAGATCAGCAGGGCGGTTCCAACCGAGATGGAGGCATCAGCAACGTTGAAAACAGCAAAGTTTCCGAGAGAGACGAAATCAGTTACGGTCCCCTGGGTTAGACGATCGATCAGGTTGCCCACTGCACCACCCAGCATCATAGCCATCGCCAGGCGCATCAACCACTCACTTCGCGGCACCTGCCGGTAATAAATCAGGATACCTATGGCGACCACGAACGCCAGGATCGTAAATACCAAGCCGAAGCCCTGCAGCATACCAAATGCCGCCCCCGTGTTCTGCCAATGGACCAGCCTGGCATATGGTTCCAACCACGGCCAGGGTGACCAACTTGCGCCGAGTGGAATCAACGTTCGCACCAGGTTCTTGGACCTCTGATCCATAAATACGATAAATCCTGCCACCCCTAAAAGAAAAGCATAATCCCAAAAATACCTTTTCAATCCATCTCTCCGAAATAACTTGGTCAGTTAATTCCCTGGGCATCAAGCCCCAATCATTTTACCTCAGTATTTCTTACGAATTTATTCTGCTACGCCGATAAGCGTAGTGCAAATTCTATAGCCCGCAGGTTGTTATCAGCAAATTCTGCCCTTCCAGACACAGCTTCTTTAAATGCATCCAGCGGGAAAAAATTGGTGTCTAGCAATAATCGAGCCAGAGCGATAATTACCCAATATTCTTTTTTAGCTGCCCAAGTATCTGATTTTTTAAACCCCAGAGGTACCACTCTTGCCCTGGTGTGGATGGGTAGAAGCTCACTGTTCGCGTAGACGATGCCCTGCTCATCCATCATATCCAGCTGGCTTTTCACAGCTGGCAGGCCTTCCTTGAATAATAAGAGCAACACCTCGGGCTTGGTGATACCTGTGTAACCAATTTGCTCTGGCGAAAGGATCACCTCAGACACCGAATGACCCGATTTGACCGTCACCGGGTAGTCATTACGCTGGCTGACCCACAGATTTGACAGCACCGCCGCCCGGCAGAACAGGGAAGCAGCTGAGTTGATCTTCTTACCGGCTGCTCCGGCGATAACCATGCCCATTCGCTTGTCCAAGTCACTCCGGTACCTGGCCTGGATCGGATGGGCAGGCATAGCTGGCTTACCGGCTTGTAAGGCAACCGATTCTCGGTACGCCTGGGTGTACTCAGCCCTGGGTGTATGCTGCAGGATGCCGGTTTTGAATCCAAGCTGATCGAGGCTGGACAACAGCATGCTTTTATTGAAGCGATTGTTGGGTACATAATATGCTGTGCATAGCTCCCATATATCAACAAGTGAGAATCCTTCATTCTGAATGGCTGCAGCAAGCATATCTGGAAGTGATTTTTCAAAGGAAGTGGTGCGGGCGGTGAAGCTGGCGCTGTTTACGGCAACTGTCTGGCAGATATCCATGGTCTTCTCCAGCTGCCCGAAAGGTGTAGAGCTGGTTAAGCCTCCCATGGGTGTGGTGACAGAATGCTCCCCACCAGTCATGCCATAGTTAAAATTGTTGAATACGATCACCGTCACGCCGATATTACGCCGGGCTGCATTGATCAGGTGGTGTCCACCGATCCCACAGCCTCCATCACCCATCAACACGATCACTTTCAGCTCAGGGTTAGCCAGCTTGATCCCGGTGGCATAGGTCACCGAGCGTCCGTGTAAGCCGTGGAAGGCGTTGGTGGTAAAGTATTTATCGGCCAGGCCGCTACAGCCGATATCCGTGACGATCACAACTTTGTGAGGATCAAGTTGCAGCTTGACCAGGGCTGCATTGAGCTGCTCAGTGATCATGCCATGCCCGCAGCCCGGGCAGAAAAAGAAAGGCAGGAGGTTCTCGTCCAGGTAGCTCAGGACGGTTTGGTCAGTCATAGCAGGCCTCCTTGGTGCAGGATTTCCTGAGGGCTGATTAACTCTCCATCCACTCGGTTGACTCCCAGCACTTCCACCCCATCTCGAACGAGACGTTCGACCTCCAGCCGGTACTGGCCAAGGTTTAGCTCAGGCACAATCACCTTGCGCACTCCATGCAAAGCAGCCCGGATTTCCTTCTCCGGTACCGGCCAAAGGGTTTGAACTGCCAGGCAGGATACACGCTTTCCCGCCTGCCGGGCTATCTGTACCGCCTCTGCCACCGCCAGGCTGGTCACCCCATAGCTAATGATTAATATATCAGCACCATCCACAAGGTCGGATTTTACCAGGGAGATCTCATCAATGCTGTCCTCTACTTTGCTTGCCAGCCGCTCGTTGAGCAGGCGAACCTTGGCCGGGTTCTTGGTGAGCTGTCCGTATTCATCGTGCGTGGAAGTGGTGAAGCGCAGGAGATGGCTGCCCCCGAAAGGGGAGAAGAGAGGTACCTGATTGGTCGGTGATGTTTTATAAGGAATAAACTCATTCTCCTGCGAAACCACCTGGCGCTTGCGCACCGGGAAGCGAATGAGCTCGTCTTCCTCCACAGTCACCAGGGTTAAGGCGATCTCTTTGTCGGTAGCCAGAAAAACGGGTATGCGGAAGCGCTCAGCCAGATCAAAGGCGCGGCAGGTCAGGTTGTAGCAGTCCGGCGCATTGGTGGGTGAGAGTACGACCACCGGATATCCCCCAGAGGTTCCCCAGCGCAGGAATTGGATATCTCCCTGGCCGACGGTGGTCGCTCCGCCAGTTGCGGGACCCATCCGTTGCACGTCGACGATCACCATGGGAACCTCCCCCATGATTGCCAGGCCAATATTCTCGCTATACAGGCTGATCCCCGGACCGGATGTTGCCGTCAGCACACGCTTGCCGGTCATGGCTGCCCCAATGCAAAACCCCATGGAAGCAATCTCGTCTTCTGCCTGGATAGCTGTGCCACTCACCTTGGGAAGCTCGTGCAGCATATACAGCAAGATATCTGTGGCCGGTGTAATGGGGTAACCGGCAAAGAAATCACAGCCCGCATCGATAGCGCCTCGCACGATCGCTTGGGCACCCGTCATCAACTCACGCATGCCTACCTCCTGGGAAAATAATAAGCTAAGTATAACCAATCCCGTTCCTTCCCGCACTGTGTGCTAGGACATAAATTTAGATTGAATTTACTCCTTGAGCAATATCAGGGTCGTAGAATGCGCAAGATTCGGGTGGATTAACAGCCTCCTTTGTTTATAATCATGACATGAACACTTACACTCAACTCTCCGATGACTATGCTCGCATTGAGCAGGTTATCTATTACCTCGAAAGAAACGCTTCTCGACAGCCCAGCCTGGAAGAGATCGCCGAACACATCCACCTGAGTGAATATCACCTTCAACGACTGTTCACGCGCTGGGTGGGGGTGAGTCCCAAACGCTTCTTGCAATACATCACCAAGGAACACGCCAAGCAAATGCTGGTTCAATCCGCCAGCGTGCTTGACACTGCTTACCAGGTAGGCTTATCCAGTCCCGGCAGGCTGCACGACCTGTTCATCACCTGGGAAGCCGTTACCCCAGGCGAGTTTAAGCAACGAGGGGAAGGTATCGCCATAACGTATGGTTTTCACCCGACACCTTTTGGTGAAATCCTGCTGGGCACTACCGAACGTGGCATCTGTTTTCTGTCATTCATCATGCCATCCGGCCGCACTGCCGCGCTGCAAGCCCTGCGCAAGATCTGGCCCAAGGCCAGGTTGGTGGAAGCCCCCGGGGCCACCGAGCCTTTAATCTCGGAAATATTTGGGCTGACTGCCTCCCATTCTCGGAACCCCCTTCACATTTACCTGAACGGCTCAAATTTCCAGCTCAAGGTGTGGGAGGCCCTACTGCGGATCCCCCCGGGTAGTGTGGTATCATACCGTGACATCGCCGCCCATCTGGGCGATCCGCAAGCTTCTCGGGCAGTGGGCAATGCTTTAGGGCGTAATCCTGTGCCGGTATTGATCCCTTGCCATCGGGTGATCACCTCCTTGGGAGAGTTTGGAAATTATCATTACGGTGAAGCGCGCAAGATCGCTCTATTGGGCTGGGAAATGGCCAGGCTGTCAAGCTCTGGTCAATGAGCTGGAGTTGCAACATCCATGAAACCACGAGCCTGGGCAGCGCTCATCGCTGTATATATCGTATGGGGATCCACTTACCTGGCAATCCGTTTCACCATCGAAACGATCCCCCCGTTCATCTCGGCTGGAATCCGCTTTTTGATCTCCGGTTTAATCCTGTTTATCTGGCGTCGGCTAAGTGGCGACCAGGCACCCAGTAAAATTGAGTGGCGGGCAGCCACGATCGTCGGACTGCTGCTCTTATTGGGAGGAAATGGTGCCCTGGTGTGGGCAGAACAGCGTATCCCATCGGGGATCGCCTCACTATTCATCGCTACTACGCCTTTATGGATGGTGCTGATCGACTCGCTGCGGCCGGGGGGCAAAAACGCTTCCTGGTTGACCTGGGCTGGAGTGTTCGTCGGCCTGCTTGGCATCGCCCTGCTGGCCAATCCATGGCAGCAGCATACTACCTCTAGCCCTCCCCTGGATATTGTCGGGATCGTCGCGCTGCTCTTCGGTGCATTTTCCTGGTCGATAGGCTCTCTCTACAGTCGCTCAGCCCCCCTGCCGAAATCACCCCTGATGGGGACCGGGATGGAAATGCTGGCTGGATCACTGGGGTTGTTTGCCTTCGCCACCCTGATTGGCGAGTGGAAGCAATTCGACGTAAGTACCATTTCCTTATCTTCGATTGGCGGATTGACCTACCTGATCATTTTCGGCTCAGGAATCGGATTCGTCGCCTACACCTGGCTGTTACGCAATGCACCTACGACGATCGTTGCAACATATGCCTACGTCAACCCGGTAGTAGCCATCTTACTGGGCAGCCTCATCGCTCATGAGCCGCTTGAACAAGTTGAGCTCATCGCAGCCATGATCATTATCAGTGGGGTGGTGCTGATCACTACCGGCAGAACCCTAACTGAGAAAAAACTGGATTCCGTTCCGCTCACCCCGGGCGAGGACTGAATATATAAAGAGCACATCTAACGATCACCAGCGATTTTCTTGAATAAAAAGCCCCCTGATGCAGATCACCAGGGGGCTTGAATTTTATCCATTAGGAACTATGCTTCGACCGCCTGGCGAACACCACCAGGAATGGCATGAACAAGAATGGGAAGAGAGCCGCACCACATAGACCCGAAGACTTGCCAGGGGGCACCTCGGGAGGTGTCTTGGTTGGTTGCTTGATGACATTCGGGGTGGGAGTTGGATCATCCTGCCCAGACGGGGTCGGAGAAGGATTCACAGATTGAGCAGCATTATCTCCAGGAATTACTTCGTAGGCGCTCCCACCCGAAAGGGCGATCACTTTGTCTCCCAACGAGAAGGCATCGCCGAGCTCAGGATAGGTGGCAACCAGATCGAAATACTCAGGTGAGAGAAACTCAACCGGTGTTGGCTTCATCTGATCAGGGTCGAAAGCAGTATCGATCCATGTGCCATCTGATAGCACATACGTCCGCGCGCCAAGCACCCGCACCGAGCTGGTGGCTTCCTCAGGTAGTGAAGGTGCACTCGCAGCACCTTGCATAGCCCCTGCATCCACAGCGGACTGAACAGCAGCCTGCCCGGATGGGGCCTGGGTGGGCATCGCCTTCAAGGTATTAAAGGTATCTTCAGCCAGTCGCTCCTGTTCAGCTACTCCGAGAGGTGCTTGCTCAGTCACCAGGTAGGATGTATATGGGGTGACAATGCCGAAGCGGATGCTCAGCTTAACAATCTGGTCAATGATCTCCTGGTTTGCGCCTTGCAGGCGGATCTCGTTCAGTAAGTAGCCGACCTTACGGGTAGCCCATAACCTGGGTATGGAAGCCTGGATAGAATTTACCGGCGACTTCTGGTCCAACATCTGACCTTCAAATATGAAGGTCAGTTTTTCACCATTCAACTCACCAGTCAGGCTGACATCTGCCTTCCCTCCCTCATGGTAACGCCCCAACAGGATGACCTGCGATCCAGAAAACAGGTCAGGCAGTGGGCTGGGATATAAATCATAGATGGAGACTCCTTTAAAGGCCAGATCCAGGTTGGTCAGGACGGGCGTGCTGATCCCATTGTAAAACGCTGAGAGGATCTCATCCAAACTCATCCCGGGCTGCACATAGGAGCTCTTACCATGATTGTCCTGTGATAAGCTGTCGAGCAGGAAGGTATCCACATCATAGCCTACCCCAAAGGTGAACAACCTGAGGTTCTTAGGGGCACTGGCAGTGAAATTAGCCAGGATCGACGGGCTGTCCATCACTCCTTCGGTGGGTAAGCCATCGGTAAGGAAGATCAGATACGTCGGACGTTCCCCGTCGACCATGGCAGCTGCATCGAGCAATGCCCGGTTGATATCAGTTGAGCCACTGGCATTTAAGGTATTCAGCCAGGAAAGTGCCTGATCTGCTTCAGATGCCGGGCTTAACCCGCGGGCATAACTGGTAACCCCTGTACTGAAGGAGATGATGTTGAAGCGGTCATCTGCATTAAGATGGCTCAAAATATAACGGGTTGCCTGTTGCACCTGCTGGAATTTCTCCCCTTCCATGCTCCCTGAACGATCTAGCACGAGTAGCAGGTCCTTTGGAATCACCCGATCTACCGCGTTGATCCCAGGCGCAAGCATGACCATGAAAAACCCATCTGGGTCGGAGGGGTCGCTTGGATCACGATAGCTCAACAAATGGAATGCCTGGCTTTCTCCCAGCGAATAATACAGGGTAAAGTCAGTGTCAGGAAGCACGTTGGATGCCTCATAACCAACCGTGACATGATTGTCGCTTTCTCGGCTGATACCTACCTCATGGCTGGGAGAATACACCGCCCGGATGGGCACGCTGGAATGGACATCCACATTGATCGTGACAGATTCTATCGGTTGGACAGAAAACTTCTCGGTGTTTAGCGGGTACAGGTAGCTCACCAATCCACCTTCTGCAGGGAGTGCCTGGGTGTACTCGAGTTCGATCCGCCGTTCACCCTGTGGAGCAATCGGGAAGATGCGTGCCTGCACCGCCCCACGCCCAACATATTCAAGCAGGGCTGGGTCGCGCATGCTAGCGACGATTTGTTCATAGGTCTGGCGTGCTTGCGTGGCGTCCAGCACTTGCCCTTCCACTGGTTTTCCATCCACCCACAGGATGAAATTGGAAACCACGGCATCGTCAGGGATGGGGAATATGTATGTCCCTTCAATTGTCCAATCATTCGGGTTATAAAACACCTGGTCCACATGCGTAACGGCTAACTGCTCATTAATCGTGACGGTAACATGATGGTAGCGGATAACCAATTGGTCCATGGGGATGGGTACTGGTGGGCAAGGGGCTGGATCGCAGATCGGAGGGTCGGGGATGATGATGCCATCTGCCAGGGCGGTGACAGGCAGCATCAAGGTGGACAGAAAGATGATCAACAAAGTGGCGGTTAGTAGAACGGACTTCGGTTTCATATTCTCCTCCTGAATGAACAGACTGAGTCCTGATAGATCACTGACGAGCTGATTGCGCATAAGACGACCGCGCTTCCTTAAAAGTTCCGATGGTATAATCATTGTCTTGATTGGGAGACCCAGGAAGCAAGCATGCCATTAGAACTATTGGATAAATTAGCTGGAATTGAGCAGCGTTATGAGGAGTTGAGCCGGTTATTTATGGAAGTCGGTGATGACTACCAGAGAGCTGCCGAGCTGAACAAGGAACGCATTGACCTGGAAGCCATCGTCACCAAAGCGCGCGAGTACCGCCAAGCCCTGGAACATATTGAAGATGCTCATTCGCTGGTCGACAGTGACGATGCTGAGCTAAGCATGCTGGCCGAAGCTGAGATTCTGGACCTGGAACCCCAGATTGAGCAGCTGGAGCGTGAAATCAAATCCATGCTGCTACCCAAGGACCCGCGCGATGACCGCAACGTGATCATGGAAATCCGGGCAGGCACAGGCGGCGATGAGGCGGCAATCTTTGCTGCCGACCTGTTCCGGTTGTACTCGCATTATGCTGAAGCTCGCAGGTGGAACATCGAGGTTCTCTCCTCGAGTGAGATAGGAATCGGTGGCTACAAAGAGATCATCTTCCTGGTCAAGGGCAAAGGAGCTTATTCCCGCCTGAAATATGAATCAGGCGTCCACCGCGTGCAGCGCGTACCGGTGACTGAATCACAAGGCCGCATCCACACCTCCACAGCCACAGTGGCCGTTCTGGCCGAGGTTGACGAGGTGGAGATCACCATCCCTGAAGCGGATATCCGCATGGATGTCTACCGCTCAGCGGGTGCTGGTGGCCAAAATGTACAGAAGAATGCTACAGCTGTGCGTATCACCCATATCCCAACAGGAATTGTGGTCGCCTGCCAGGATGAACGCTCACAGCTGCAAAACCGCATGCGGGCTATGAGCATTTTACGCGCCCGCTTGTATGAAATTGAAGAAGAAAAACGCCGGGCAGAGATCGATGCCAACCGGCGGTCACAGGTTGGCACAGGCGAGCGGGCAGAGAAAATCCGCACTTACAATTATCCCCAATCACGTGTGACAGATCACCGCATCAACTTTTCCACCTACAACCTGGCTGGCTTCATGACCGGGTCTTTACTGGATGATTTTATCGATGAGCTGGCAACCCGCGATGAGGCTGAACGTCTGGCTACCCTGGGTGAAGATGCTGTGGCCGAAGACAGCGAATAAGAATTCCTCGATCCAAAGGTTAAAAAAGCAAAGGACACATCCATCATTCATCTGGTATTTATATCAATGGATGCGATTTTGATATGCCGGTTGAAAAAACCCTCAAAGAATTACTGGCTGAGATAACCTTACAACTTGAGCCCTCCAGCGATACTGCCTCCCTGGACGCACAGGTGCTGGTCGCACATCAGCTCGGGAAACCCCGGGCATGGGTCATGGCACATCCGGAGTTCCAAGTCAGTCCCGCACAGTATGCTCAGATATCCCACGCCATGGAGCGCCTGCGAAATGGAGAACCTCTGCCATATGTTGTTGGGCATTGGGAGTTTTATGGCAAGGATTTCATCCTCACCCCTGATGTGCTTATCCCCCGGCCGGATACTGAACTGCTGGTCGAGGAGAGCATCCGCTGGCTGAAGCAACACCCAACTCAACGTCAGGCGATCGATGTCGGGACGGGCTCAGGCTGCATTGGGATCAGCCTGGCTGCTGCCATTCCAGACCTGCACCTGGTGTTGACCGATATTTCAGGCTCAGCCCTGGGCGTAGCGCAGAAGAACGCCCTAAAACACGTGCTATCTGGCCGGATGGAGTTCGTCCAGGCAAACCTGCTGGAAGGGATTGCTGGGTATTTTGACTTGATCTGCGCCAACCTGCCTTATATCCCTACAGACATGCTGAAAACATTACCGGTTGCAATTCGTGAACCGGTACTGGCTCTCGATGGGGGCCAAGATGGCATTCACCTGACCAGCAGGCTGCTTGAACAAGCCCGGCGTTGTTTGATCCCTGGCGGGGCCATCTTCCTGGAAATTGAAGCGTTGCAAGGAAATGAGATCAACATGCTTGCCGAAAAACTGTATCCGGCTGCCCAGATTAAGGTAATCAAGAGCCTGGCAGGCTGGGACCGCTGTGTGGTGATCGAGCGATCGAGGTTTCTCGTCCATATCTGCCAGCGCGAAGAATGGCAACGAGCACAAAAATATGGGAGCTTCCAGGATGACTCTTTGAAGCAATCCGGTTTTATCCATTGCTCGACGCCTGAGCAGGTTTTAGAGGTGGCGAACCGCTTCTACCGGGATGTACCTGACTTGGTACTTCTTTGGCTGAACCCCGACTTGCTGCTAGCCAATCTTCACTGGGAACCTACCGATGGTCAGTTATTCCCCCATGTGTACGGTCCGATTAACCTCCAGGCAGTTGTATCGATCACTAATTTGTGTTGTGATGATGATCATACTTTTCGCACCATCGAGCTTCCCGTTTAACCAAAATCAGGCAGGGGATGCCTGCCTCGATATGGAATCGCTTGTTTGAAATTCTAATAGCGCCTGTTGCCGCCCGGTTTGCGGTACTTTCCGCTGTCCTCCTTGGGGCGGGCGAGGTTGACCTTCAGGGTCCGGTTATCCAGCAGCGTATTGTTGAACAGACCTACTGCCTTTTCAGCCTCAGCCTGGTTGCTCAGCTCGACGAATGCAAATCCCCGTGAACGGCCGGAATCACGATCCTTGATTAAACTGACAGAGACGACCGTTCCCGCCTGGGCAAACATATTTCGCAGGTCTTCTTCGGTGGTGCTGAATGGCAAGTTCCCTACATAGAGTTTATTATCCATCTCTCCTCCAAAACAAATCCGCCACGACACTTCGTCGCAGCGGTTTAAACTGCAGCAAGCCTGTATCTCTTAAAATTATATCATCAGAACCCGTACGCATTTGAAAAGTAGGACTCACATTTTAATGCAAACGCCGATTGACCTCGAATTCCATTCCGCCTTACCCATCTTTCACGCATACTACCCACAACTCACCAGGTCCATGCACGCCAATCGTCAACGTCATTTCAATATCGGAGGTGCGCGAAGGGCCGGTGATGATCACCGCGCATGAGGTTTGTGCCACTACCGGATTGCCGATCACCTGATCCAGGCTTTCGTATATATCCTTCTCATGCAGGATGGCGATGTGGATTTCTGGCAGCAGGGAGGCGGTCATCGGCCTGCCCTCACCTCCCAATAGGATCACTGAGCCTGTATCAGCTAACCCTGCATATGTACCGGTTAATCCCACCCTTACCTTGCTGCTGGCTTCTATGCTCTCTGCCGTTGGCTGATTGAGCTGGATGCCTGCCGATGCCAGACGCTCGAGCAGCTGAGCTGGTAAATACGCAGAATCCCATACCAATAATTCTTCCAATCCTTGTAGTTTCAAAATTTGAATCACCTGATCGGGCAATTCGTGGGGTGAGCAAGTTACGAAATGGCCTCCCAGGGCTGTTAATTCGGATTCAAAACGGTCTACACCTGTCAGCTGAGGCGCGGAGATTGATCCTGTTTCAGCAGTTTCGGTTTGGTTGTGGTTTGCTACCGTGGCAGTCTGCTGAGGCGAGATATGGACCATTTCCGGGAATCGAGAACGAAAGGAACGAACGGCTGGTTGTGGGAAATCCTTTGAAAGTCCCCACCCACTGAACGCTGGCAGTCGCATCCACGGGTCATTCTTCGAGAATAAGCCTGCCAGCCAACCGAAGATACCAGCCATCTTTTGAGCAAACGCATACCGCCAGGGAGAGGCTGCGGTGAAAGCAAAAAATCCCAGCCCAATCTTCAATGCAAGCGGAGCATTGGGTTGGGTTATCGGTTTTAGCTGGTTTGTTTGGCGGCCTGCCCTCACACGCAACAGCAATTTGGGTATGTCAATATCCACCGGGCAGGCTTCCCGGCAGGCGCCACACAGGCTGGAAGCGCGCGCCAATTGCCCAAACTCAGCCTGCCCGAATAGGGCGGGCGAGACTACACTTCCCACCGGACCAGGATAGGGGCTGTGCTTCCCATCGCGGGAGACGTATGCATGCCCGCCAATCTCTCGAAAAACTGGGCAGGCATTCAGGCATGATCCACAGCGGATGCAATACAAAATCTCGCGCAATTCCGATTGGCGCGTTGCCCTCCTCCCATTATCCACCAGGATCACATGCCGTTCCATCGGACCATCCGCATCATTCGGGCGCCTGGGGCTGTTGAGCAGGCTGGTATAAGCAGTCAGCTTTTGACCTGTGGCTGACCGGGGAAGTAATGAGAGCATCAGAGCCAGGTCAGCCATGCTGGGCACCAACCGCTCAATACCCATCAGGGCAATATGGACAGGAGGCACTGTGGTGACCATGCGACCATTTCCTTCATTGGTGACCAGGCACAAAGTGCCTGTCTCAGCCACAGCTAAATTAACCCCCGAGATGCCGATATTCGCATTGAGAAACACCTGCCGCAGGGTTTGTCGGGCGGCAATGGTCATGATGCTGATATCTTTAGTATAAGGGATGCCCAGCTTCTCCTGAAACAGCCTGCCCACATCCTGCCGCCTGAGGTGGACTGCGGGGGTGATGATGTGTGCGGGAGGCTCACCCCGCAGCTGGACAATATATTCGCCCAGGTCAGTTTCGACCACCTGAAACCTTTCTGCCTCAAGAGCAGGGTTCAGCTCTATTTCTTCGCTCACCATAGTCTTCGATTTGCCTATCAATTGGGCTCCATGGCTGTGGGCGATCTCAATCACCTGGCGGATTGCTTCGGCGCTATCCGCAGCAAGATGGATCAGCATGCCATTCGCTTCAGCGTGTTGGATGAACATCTCAAGATAGTGATCCAGCTGGTCGATCACCTCGGTCCGCACAGCCCGCGCCTGAAGTCGTAAAGCTTGATGGTCGGGAACAGAAGCAAAAGCGTTCTTGCGGACGGCAATTCGCCGTACGGCGTTCGCATCCAGGGCAAATTGTAAATTCTCATCCGCCAATGATTTCCTGATTCGAGTATGGAATGGGCTGGTCATCTAGGTCTTTCCCAGAACATCGGCGATGTGCACGGCATGCGGGGCCTTGTTTTTGCGATGCAAACCACCATTAATATTGGTCACGCATCCGGCATCGCATGCCACAACCAGGTCTGCACCGCTGGCTTCCAGATTGGCAATCTTGCGCTCGAGCATGGCACTCGAGATTTCAGGATGCTCAACAGAGAACACGCCACCAAAACCGCAGCAGTCTCCACTATCCGGCAGCTCGACCAGCTCAACTCCTTGGATAGCGGCCAACAAACGACGCGGCTGGTGATCCACACCCAGGCCGCGTAACAGATGGCATGAGGAATGATAGGTTATGCGTTGATTGAACTGCACCCCCAGGTCAGTAATTCCCAAGACGTCCACCAGATACTCCGTCAGCTCGTAGGTTCGACTGGCAAGCTGCTCTGCCTTTGGCAGCCATTGCTGGTCTCCAGCGAATAATTCGATGTACGAATGACGGAGCATCGCTGCGCATGATCCCGAAGGAACCACGACCGGACCAGGATAATCCTCAAAGGCCTGGATGGTCTGGATTGCCATCTGGCGCGCCTGAGAACGGAAGCCTGCATTGAAGGCAGGCTGCCCGCAACAGGTCTGTCCGGGCGGAAAGGAGACCTGTACTCCAGCCTTCTCCAGCACCCGCACCACTGCTTCTCCCGTCTCAGGGTAAAGTGTATCGATGATGCATGTCACAAATAATTGAACAGTTTCCACAAGAATTCTCCTGGGCCAATTGTAGCTTAAACCAGGGCTCTTGGCTCGTCTGATTGCAGGCGAGTTCCAACGAAAATCCTGATAGCAGGTGCAGGGCAGGCAAGGTGACAGGCTGCCGCAAAATCAGGCTGACGTGGTAAGATTAACAGCGCTTTGTTCAGCAACTCACAATGTATTCATCAGGAATAACAAGATTATGGTTAATTTCAAAACGATCATCCCCAACCAGTTCACCCTTCCCCGCAGGATAAACCGCCTCGGTGAACTGGCTTACAACTTATGGTGGACCTGGAATCCTGAGGCTCAACGACTTTTCTCCCGGATCGACACCGTACTCTGGGAAAAAACCAATCACAATGCAGTTCAATTCCTCAAGCTGGTAGACCAGGCTCGTCTAAAAAGTGTGATCAATGATCGCTACGCACTGGATCACTATGACCGCATCCTGCGTGCCTTCGACGATTACATGAAATTAAAAAATACCTGGTATGCGAGTAGCTATCCCCATAATTTAGACCAACCCGTGGCATACTTTTCGACAGAATTTGGCCTGCATGAGACCATGCCGATTTATGCTGGAGGGCTGGGAGTGCTTTCAGGAGATCATCTGAAAGGTGCCAGTGACCTGGGGTTGCCATTCCTGGCTATTGGATTCCTATACACCCAGGGGTATTTTTCTCAGCATATCTCCGAGGATGGGTGGCAGGAAGCTCGTTACATGCGTTTAAAATTTGAAGAGCTACCAGTCCTGCCTTTCATCGACGAGCAGGGAAACCCCTTCACGGTTACTATAGAGCTGCCTGGCAGGAATATCGAAGCCCGTTTATGGGAGATTCGCGTCGGCCGGATACCTCTGTATTTGCTCGACAGTGATGTGGAAAGCAATTCACCTGGCGACCGTGAGCTGACTTCACGGCTGTATATCAGCGACATGGATGCACGCATCTCGCAGGAAATCATCTTGGGGATTGGCGGCGTCAGGGCTTTGCGTGCCCTCGGCTACAACCCCGATGTATGGCATATGAACGAAGGTCATTCAGCGTTCATGGTGTTGGAACGCATCCGTGAGCTGGTTGCAGCTGGCAATTCATTTGAAAAAGCAGCTGATAATGTCCGGTCCGCTACCATTTTCACCACACACACGAATGTACCCGCTGGCTCGGATGAGTTCCCCATCTGGTTGATGGATAAGTATTTTTCCAACTTCTGGCCCCAATTGGGCCTGGAACGCGACCAGTTTATCCAGCTTGCCCACCATGCCCTGCCTTGGGGTGAGACGTTCAGCATGCCCATCCTGGCGATGAATTTTTCCACGAAACGCAACGCAGTGTCGGAGCTGCACGGTAAGGTTGCCCGTAAAATTTGGAATTTTTATTGGCCGAACCTCAGAGAAGATGAAGTGCCGATCACACACATTACCAATGGTGTGCACACAACCACCTGGCTTGCCCGGCGCTTGAGCTCCATGTACGATCGCTATCTCGGGAATGGCTGGAAAGACCACATCGACGACCAGGAGCTTTGGGAGCGGATCGAGAACATCCCAGACGCAGAGCTGTGGGCGATCCGCCGCCACTTGAAGCGAAAGTTAACCATATACATCCTGGAACGCACCCGTGAACAATGGCTGCATGGTGGAGTCCATCCGGTACAGGTGATTGCCTCCGGCGCATTGCTGGATCCCTATGCATTGACCATCGGATTTGCCCGCCGCTTCGCTACATATAAGCGGGCGAACTTGATCCTACATGATGTCAACCGCTTGATGGAAATCATCAACAAACCTACCCAGCCAGTGCAGATCATCTTTGCCGGTAAAGCCCACCCAGCAGATGAACCAGGTAAGCTCATCATCCAGGAGGTGTACCGGACGATCAAAAAAGCCGAAGCTGGCGGCCGGTTGGTGTTCCTTGAAGATTACGACATGAACCTAGCCAGGTACCTTGTCCAGGGTGTGGATGTGTGGCTGAATACCCCTCGCAGGCCCAATGAAGCATCTGGCACCTCCGGGCAAAAAGCAGCCTTCAACGGCGTGCTTAATTTTTCTGTTTTGGATGGTTGGTGGCGCGAAGGATTCAATGGATCCAATGGTTGGGCTATTGGGGATGAGCAGGATCGTGAGACCAACGAGCAACAGGATGACGCCGATGCCGAAAGCCTGTATGATACCCTCGAGAATAAAATCATCCCTTTGTATTATCAAGACCGCTCCGCGGATAACCAGCCCGGGGATTGGATCACCTTCATGAAAGAATCGATGCGTACACTGACCCCGCGCTTCAATGTCCAGCGTATGGTGAAAGAATATACCGAGCGAATGTACCTGCCAACTGAACGATAGCCATGGAATTACTATTATCCACCCAGGCGTGGCTAAGCGCATTATTAATCTTCATCCTGCGTGTCAGCGATATGACCCTCGACACCCTGCGCGTCTTATTCGTTATGCGCGGGAAAAAGAAGATCGCCTGGGTGCTGGGTTTCTTCCAATCGGCTATCTTCGTACTAGCGATTGGCAAGGTTCTTACTCAGGTCAATAATCCATTGAATATTATTGGCTACGCGGCGGGTTTCGCCACTGGGAATGTGGTGGGCATGCTGATCGAGGAGCGCATTGCCATCGGTCATATTATGATTAACATCATCAGCCCACGGCGTGGGTCGGCCATTGTTACTCATTTACGAGAGAACGGTTATGCAGTCACCGAACTATCTGGCCGGGGCAAAGATGGAATGGTCTCAATGATTAACGCCTCGGTCCTGCGTAAGCAAGTAGATGTAGTTTACCGGCTGGTAAATGATATCGATCCAGAAGCCTTCATCACTGCCGAAGATGTTCGTCCCATCCGCAGGGGATTCTGGCGAGCCTGACCGCTTTTCCCCTGTTGAAATTACGGAATACCATTCATAACCTGCCCCTCATGATGTAAAATTACCTTGTGAAATAATCCTCTTTTTGCTAAGATATTACAAATTTATGTGGGAGGAGTGCAATTATGAATGTGTTGCTGCTCGCTAGGCTTCAATTTGCAATCACAATCATTTACCATTTTTTCTTTGTTCCCCTAACCCTGGGTCTGTCTCTAATGGTGGCGATCTTTGAATCTATCTATGTCGCCACTGGCAAAGAGACCTACAAACGCCTGACCAAGTTCTGGGGAAAATTATTCCTGATCAACTTTGCTATTGGCGTGGTCACGGGCATCGTCCAGGAATTCCAGTTCGGCATGTCATGGTCAGAATACTCACGTTTCGTAGGTGATATTTTTGGGGCACCCCTGGCTATCGAAGCCCTGCTGGCGTTCTTCCTGGAATCCACGTTTCTGGGGATATGGATTTTCGGCTGGGACCGGATATCCAAGGGCTTACATCTGGCTACCATATGGTTGGTGGTCGTTGGAAGCACTATCTCCGCCATGTGGATCCTGGTTGCCAATGCATTCATGCAGCACCCGGTCGGATATACCATTGAGGATGGTCGGGCGGTTTTGACCAATTTCTGGGAAGTGGTGACGAACCTCCCCATCTTTAGCCATTTTCCGCACGTCCTCAGTGCAGGATTGGTCACCGCTTCATTTTTTATGATGGGGGTGAGTGCTTATCACCTGATCAGGCACAATGAGACGGAATTGTTTCGAATATCCATCCGCCTGGCAAGTGCGGTTGGTCTGGTGGCAACCATTGCAGTCGGTCTATCCGGGCACACCCAGGGCCAGGAACTGTTGGTTACCCAGCCCATGAAACTGGCCTCCCTTGAAGCCCTCTATAACACCGAAGATCCTGCCTCCCTGTCCATCATCACGATCGGAAATCCGGTGACGCGTGAAGTATTACTCGATTGGCGGGTACCTGGCTTACTGAGCTTCATGGAATATAACCGCTTCACAGGTAAAGTTGAAGGCATTCTTGACCTTGAACAACAGTATATACAGCAGTACGGCCCAGGTGATTACGTGCCACCACCGTACATCCTGTATTGGAGCTTTCGCGCCATGGTCGGGGCTGGATTATTGATGATTCTAATCAGTCTGGTGGCATTATTCATCGAACTAAAAAACCTTTATGCAAAACTAGGCTGGTTCATAAAGATACTGCCCTTTGCGGTTGCCCTGCCCTACATTGCTAACACAACGGGTTGGATCCTGACGGAAGTGGGCCGCTTCCCCTGGACGGTGTACAGAGTACTCAAGCTCCCAGACAGCGTGTCGCTGGCCTTAAGCGGAGGTGAGATCCTGATAAGCTTGATCGGATTTATCCTGGTGTATGGCTTACTAATCACAGCGACGGTCTACCTGATGATGAAATTCGCCAAGGCCGGACCTGTTCTCACTTCAGAATCGCCCGCTGAATTCAACCCATCCCTGGTCGCCCCATCAGAAGGGAAGTAGGAGGTATTCTAATGAGCCTGAATACACTTTGGTTTATATTTATCGCCGTCCTCTATACAGGTTTCTTCATCTTGGAAGGCTTCGATTTTGGGGTGGGTATCCTGCTACCATTCCTGGGGAAAAACGATACTCAACGCCGAACAATCATCAATACCATCGGACCGCATTGGGATGGTAATGAGGTGTGGTTAATCGCTGCAGGTGGGGCTACCTTTGCAGCCTTCCCGAACTGGTACGCCACCCTGTTCAGCGGATTCTATCTGCCGTTGTTCCTGGTGTTGATCGGGTTGATTGTGCGTGGGGTAGCTTTCGAGTTCCGCAGCAAGGATGAGAACCCCACCTGGCGCTCTTTGTGGGACTGGTGCATCTTTACAGGTAGCCTGTTGGCCGCCGTCCTGTTACCCATTGCGTTTTCCAACCTGGTGCGTGGGGTCCCAATTGATGCCAATATGCAGTATGTGGGAGGGTTTTTTAACCTATTGAATCCCTTTGCACTCCTGGCTGCTCTGGCAGTCGTTGTGCTCCTGATTTTCCATGGGGCAGCTTTCCTGTCAATTAAGACCGAGGGGGAGCTTGAACAAAGAGCAAAAGGTGTGGTCCGCTCGCTCTGGTTATTGGTTGTCCTGATCCTGGTCATTTTCATTGTCACCGCCTTCATCACCACCGATATCCGCCTGCGATTAAGCGTCCTCCCCATCTTGTTCCCTGTCTTGGGGGCAGCAGCTATCCTGATAAGCGGGTATTTCCTGCGAAAAGAGCAATACGGCAGGGTGTTCTTGATGACCTGCCTCACCGTCGCATTCGTTGTCCTGACCATCTTCGCTTTCCTGTATCCACGCGTGATGGTGTCGAGTTTAAACCCATTATGGAGCTTGAATATCGAAAATGCGGCTTCATCTTTTACCACCTTACGGTTAATGACCATCGTAACCTTGATCTTCCTGCCGATCGTCTTGCTTTACCAGGGCTGGACGTATTGGATCTTTCGTAAACGTGTTTCGGGGGATGCTAAAAAGCTAACCTATTGAAATCGGTATCCTGCTCATTGCGGTCAGCATTCAGTGCCTTATTACCCTGCCCTGAATGCTGACCGCCGCTTAATTCTTGATGAAGATCGACCCACGCCTGCTCAAGGAAGCTAGATACGCCCAATACTTGATCGCCCTGGCAATCTGCCTGGGGTTGATTGGTGGATTCCTGATCATCCTCCAGGCACGCGGTGTGGCCAAAGTGGTAAACCAGGTATTTCTTGAAAACAAAAACCTGCAGGCGGTCATTCCCATCATCGCTGCGGTTGTTCTCATCATTTCCATACGAGCAATATTAATCTGGGGGAGTGAAACCACAGCTGGTTCAGCTGGAAGGAAGATTAAACAGGGTTTACGTGAGCAATTGATTGCCCACCTCCACGCCCTTGGTCCGGCTAATTTACAAGGCGAGGTAGGAGGAACGGAAAATCAAACTGGTGCACTGGTCAACCTGGCGACGGAAGGCATTGACGCGCTCGATGCGTATTTCAGCCAATACCTGCCACAGCTTGCCTTGGCAGCTCTGGTCCCAATTGCGATTTTAATCTTCGTATTTCCTCTAGATCCATTGTCGGGAGTCATCCTGCTGGTTACTGCGCCGCTGCTACCAGTTTTCATGTACCTGATTGGCAGCGCCGCTGAAACGCTTACCCGAAAACAATGGCTAGGGCTAAGCAGGATGAGCGCTTATTTCCTGGATGTGCTGCAAGGCTTAACTACGCTAAAGGCCCTTGGCCGAAGCCAAAGACAGGCTGGGATGATCCAGGAGGTCAGTGACCAGTATCGTCGCATAACCATGGGGGTACTAAAGGTTACCTTCCTATCGGCACTGGCGTTGGAGCTGGTCGCCACGCTCAGCACTGCGGTTGTGGCGGTCGAGATTGGCGTCCGCTTGCTCTACGGACGTCTGGCATTCGAACAGGCCTTCTGTATTCTCCTGCTTGCGCCTGAATTCTACCTACCCCTGCGATTATTAGGCACACGCTTTCATGCTGGCATGGCGGGTGTGGAAGCAGCCAAGCGGATTTATGAGATACTCGACCAACCTCTGCCATCCTCGCACCAAAATGGAGCAACTGATCGACATTCTCCACAACCTGTGACCACACCACCAACAATCACCTTTAACAACGTCAAGTTCGCCTATGCGAACGATCCGGTCGTCCTTGACCAGGTTTCCTTCGATGTGCCCGCAGGAAAAATCACCGCTCTGACCGGTGACAGCGGAGCTGGTAAATCCACCCTGACCTGGCTATTAATGCGCTTTCTCCTGCCCCAAGCAGGTGAGATTCTGGTCGATGGAGAGCGCCTCGCGCAATTTCCACTTGATGCATGGCATGCCAGCCTAGCCTGGGTGCCGCAAAATCCCTACCTCTTCAATGATACGATCGCCGCGAATATCCGCCTCGCGGATCCACAGGCTAACATTAACGCGGTCCAGCATGCCGCTCGCCTGGCACATGCTGATGAGTTCATCCGCGGACTGCCCCACGGATACGAGACTCTGATTGGTGAACGCGGTACTCGCTTAAGCATGGGTCAGGCCCAGCGTATTGCCTTGGCCCGTGCCTTCCTCAAGGATGCCCCACTCCTGATCTTGGATGAAGCCACTTCGCACCTTGACCCTGAAACGAATGAATTAATCCAGGATTCGATCCGGCAATTAACCTGCGACCGCACTGTCTTGATTATTGCTCATCAGCAAGCTACCATCCAGAATGCCGACCAGGTGGTCAAATTGAGCCATGGGAAGGTTGAAACCACGGCTCAGCAGGTGCACTTGCCGAAGGTAGCAACACCAGCAGTAAAGTATAGGCATGGACTTGACGCGCCTCCCATGGAATCGAAACCGGGGTTGGCACTCAACCCGCCTGAATCGCTGAAAGACAAGCCAGCTCAGCCAAGGCTGCCATTGTCCCGCCTGCTCAAGACGATGCTTCCCTTCTGGCCCAGGATTGGATTGGCGATGGGGTTGGGATTTGCCACCATTCTCAGCGGTGTAGGTTTGATGGCAGCTTCGGCGTATATCATCTCCGCAGCTGCACTCCACCCATCCATCGCAGAGCTGCAGGTGGCGATCGTGGGGGTACGTTTTTTTGGGCTGTCGCGCGGGGTCTTTCGCTATCTTGAGCGGCTCACCTCCCACGATGTGACCTTCCGCTTGCTGGCCAGCTGGCGAGTATGGTTTTACCAGGCTCTGGAACCTCTGGCACCTGCTCGCCTCAAACGCTACCACAGCGGAGACCTGCTCACACGCGCCATCCGGGATATCGGCTCGCTCGAGACATTCTATGTAAGGGCGTTGAACCCTCCGCTGGTCGCCATCCTGGTCAGTGGGGTTGTCTTGCTCTTCCTCAACAACTTTGGCTTACCACTGGTCTGGGGACTGATGGTCTTTCTCATCTTTGCAGGCATTCTCCAGCCCATCCTCACCACGTATCAAGCGCGCGGGTTAGGCGTTAGAATGCTTGCTGAGCGAGCCCAGCTCAGCACGCTATTGATCGACAGCTTTCAAGGCCTGCCTGACTTGATCGCTTTCGGTCAGGCAGATCAACAACAACTGCGGGTACGGCAGGCGGGAAACCGGTTAATCAAGATCCAGGGCCGCATCGCTAATCTATCTGCAGTACATACTGCATTGGGGAGCCTGTTTTCCAACCTGGCGATGATCACTGTGCTGGTACTCGGTATTCAAATGGTCAGCGAGGGTCAGCTCTCGGGTGTGTACCTCGGCGTGGTGGCATTAACTGCCCTTACCTGCTTTGAGGCCATCCAACCCCTTCCCCAGGTAGCCCAGAATCTCGAAGCGAACCGGGCTGCACTGGGGAGGCTGTACGAGCTGGTGGATGCACCGCAGCCTGTGGTCGACCTCGATTCACCCCGTGAGTTGCCTGCAAGGAAAGACCTGGAAATTCAAAATCTTTCATTTGCATACCCAGCCTGGGCTGACTCTGAATCGCCATCAACAGAAGTTACCTTCAGTCTGAAAGATATCTCGTTCGACCTGCCTCAAGGGAAGCATATTGCCCTCCTTGGTGCAAGCGGAGCGGGAAAATCAACCCTGGCCAATCTGCTCATGCGGTTTTGGGAGTATCAGCAAGGTTCGATCAGATTGGGCGGTAATGAGCTACACGATTACCCCCAGGAGCATATCCGGGGGCTGATTGGGTTGGTAGGTCAAGATACTTATTTGTTCTGTGCGACGGTTAAAGAAAACCTGCTGATTGCAAAACCATCTGCAACAGATGTAGAGATTATGCAGGCGTTAGGTTATGCCCAGCTGGATAATTTTATCCGCTCCCTACCGGCAGGGACTGATACTTGGATCGGCGAGCATGGTTTTCGATTGAGTGCAGGAGAGCGCCAGAGGCTGGCAATTGCTCGGCTCATTCTGAAGGATGCTCCACTGCTGATCCTGGATGAGCCGACGGTCAATCTCGACCCCGCCACGGAAGGCAAAGTATTAAACTCCGTCCAGCAATTAAGCCGCGGTCGCAGCACGATTACCATCAGCCAGAACATGGTGGGTCTTGAAAGCATGGATGAGATCCTGGTCCTGCGCGCAGGTGAAGTGACCGAGCGCGGTACGCATGTTGAATTACTGGCAAAGCACGGCCTATATTACCGCATGTGGAACCTTTATCATCAAATCGTGTAAAATAGCGGCACTGCTTTCAGAGAAAATCCTTGAGCTAAAGAGAGAGGCATCAGTTATGAAATGGTTGAAGAAATTCTGGTGGGTGGTTCTGCTTGGCGCCCTGGCTGTTGCTGTGATCGGATTTGTGGCCTGGGGATCGATCGTCCCAGCCCCCATGCCTGAAGCCATCGCGGCATTGCAATCGGATGAACAGGTCCAGGTGACCACTGAACCCTGGCTGGTTTTCGAGCCTACCCAGCAAATCCCAACAACCGGCTTTATCATTTACCCGGGCGGGCGGGTGGATCCGCGTTCTTATGCACCCCAGGCTAATACGATTGCCGAGCAAGGTTACCTGGTCGTCATTGTGCCCATGCCGCTCAATCTGGCTGTCTTCGGCTCTGGCAAAGCAGGAGCGGTCATTGAAGCTTATCTAGAGATTGACAGTTGGGTGATTGGCGGGCACTCCTTAGGCGGCTCGATGGCCGCTTCATACGCTTATAATCACCCCGATCAAATCGATGGGCTTGTTTTATGGGCCTCCTACCCGGCCAGCAGTAACGACCTCACCAACAGCGGAATAAAGGTCGCCTCTATATCTGCAAGCCTGGATGGATTGGCGACACCAGATAAAATTGAAGCTTCACGCAGTTTATTACCCGCCGATACTAACTGGCTGGAGATCGATGGGGGCAATCATGCCCAATTCGGCTGGTATGGTGACCAGGCCGGTGATAACCCTGCAACCATCACCCGCGAGGCACAGCAGGCCCAGGTCATCCAGGCAACCTTCGACCTTATAAAATCTGTCAGCACTGCCACCCAATAAACTGTCTCGGTTTGTCTCAAACAAAAAAACAGGGCAGGCAATTTTTTGCCTGCCCTGCTGTTACCTGGCTGAGGATCAGATGAATTTCCCATTTCGGTAGATCGCTGTGCCATCCACCAACATTTCAGAATCGTGTCGCAGGTCGCAAATCATGTCCCAGTGAATCACGCTGGTGTTTTTGCTGCCAGTTTCGGGGTACCCCGCGCCCAGGGCAAGGTGGAATGTACCCCCCAATTTTTCGTCAAAGAGTATATTGCGGGTGAACCGATCGATCTCGAAATTCGTGCCGATGGCAAATTCACCCAGATAATGTGAGCCTTCATCTGAGTCAATCATTGCCTTTAGCAGGTCCTCGCCTACTTTGGCCCTGGCCGAAACTACCCTGCCGTTTTTAAACTCCAGCTCCACACCTTCCACAACCCTGCCTTGGTAGATCGCAGGGTAGGTGAATTTCACCCAACCGTTGGCCGATCCCTCGACTGGACCGGTATAGATCTCGCCATCCGGCAGGTTATGCCTGCCGAATGAATTGTTGAACTTGCGACCTTTCACTGAAAGGCTCAGGTCGACATTGGGACCCTGCAATTTGATCAGTTCATGACCTTCAATGCTCTCGATCATGCGGCTCTGCTGCAGGCGGATAAACTCCCAATGAGCCACTGGGTTGGGCGTATTTTCATCTGCGTGGCAGGCTGCCAGCAAGAACTGGGTATATTCTGGAAGGCTCATGCCAGCCTCTTTGGCATAGCCTTCGGTTGGGAACTGGGTGAGCACCCAGCGCAGCGAGTTATCTGCACCCCGCTGCAACATCCGGTTGCGTACCGGGGCCATCCCTTTCTGTCGTTGCGACTGCTTCTCGGCAGGTACATCGCTGAGACAGCGTGGATCGATATCAGCCCGCACGCGGATATATACTTCAAACTGGTCGGTGACTAGCTGCTGAAAGGTTGGGGTATATGCCAGCTGGTCAGGATTGGCAAACTTGAAAAATACCTGGTCCTGATCAGGGAGGTTTAGTAGGATATGGGGGTGCCCACCGCGTTGGAGCACCAGCTCGTAGATATGACTTACCAATTCAACGGCATTGGTTGTCGTTTCGATTGCAACCCGGTCTCCGGGTTTCACATACGTGGAGTGATCCACAAGGATTTGAGCTAATTTGAAGAAAGGTTGGGTAGCCATAAATATTCCTTTATGAAAGTTGTCTGACATTTAACTGGAAGAAAATTATAACATGTCGGTAAAATCCGCGCTATAATCTTCGCAGCATCCCTAATCTTATTGCCACTTAGCAGGTGAATTTATGAAACAGCTCCTCCAAAACATTCATACCGGCGAGACAGTGATTGCAGAGGTACCCATTCAACAAGTTCAGGCTGGCATGGCCCTTGTTCGCACCCAGGCCTCTCTGGTATCAGCTGGGACAGAACGCATGTTGGTGGAGTTTGCCGAAAAGAATTTGGTCGGGAAAGCCCTATCGCGCCCTGACCTGGTGAACCAGGTGGTTGATAAAGCCCGCCGCGAAGGTGTATTATCCACCATCGAAGCGGCATTTACCCGCTTGGACCAACCCATGCCACTCGGCTATTCATCTGCAGGGGTGATCGAGGCAGTAGGAGAGGGACTAAAGAGCTTCAAGGTTGGTGACCGGGTAGCCTGCGCAGGTGGGGGTTATGCAGTCCACGCAGAATATGAGCTGGTACCGCAAAACCTGCTGGCGTTACTTCCAGAGCAAGTGGATTTCGAATCAGCGGCATTCACCACCCTCGGGGCGATCGCCTTGCATGGTTTCAGGCTGGTAGGTGCTCAGTTGGGTGAATCGGTGGGTGTGATTGGGTTGGGTTTATTGGGCTTGTTGACGGTCCTGCTGGCGCGTGCGGCTGGCTGCCAGGTCTTCGGTGTAGACCTGGATGAATCGCGTGTGAGGCTGGCTAAGGAGCTAGGTGCCACCGCCACGCTACGTGAAAACGCAGCTCTAGCGGCCCTGGCATTCTCCCACGGCTGCGGGTTGGATAATATCCTGATCTGCGCCGATACCCCAAGCAACGACCCGGTTGAATTGGCGGGTGAAATCGCCCGTGATCGCGGGCGCGTGGTGGCTATCGGGGCGGTAGGATTGAGTATTCCTCGCAAGGTTTACTATACCAAGGAGCTCTCATTCATAAATTCCCGTTCGTATGGGCCTGGTCGGTATGATCCAACCTACGAAGAAGGTGGCCTGGATTATCCAATTGGCTATGTGCGTTGGACAGAAGGGCGCAACCTTGAAGCTTTTGTGAGCCTGCTGGCAGAGGGCCGGGTGGACGTAAAACCGCTCATCACGCACCGTTTTCCCATCGCCGAAGCACCCTCGGCATATGAGCTCATCACAGGTAAATCGAAACAGCCCTTCCTGGGAGTGCTGCTGACATATCCAGATACGAAACAAATAACCAAACCACCTAAAGCTGAAGAACCGGTCATCAAGTCGAACCTGCCGGTCACCGGGGTGAATGCTGTGCGCCTGGGAGTGATCGGGGCTGGGAACTTCGCCAATGCAGTCATGCTGCCAGCGATAAAGAAGCTACCAGAGATTGAGCTGGTTTCCATCACATCCGGGAGTGGCTATCACGCCCACTATGCAACCCAGAAATTCGGCTTTAAGTACACCGCCGAGAGCGAGCATCAAATCCTGCAAGACCCGCAGATCAACACGGTCGCCATCCTGACCCGCCACCACTTACATGCTGAACAGGTCATACGAGCGCTGCAAGCCGGTAAACATGTCTTCTGCGAGAAGCCCCTGGCGACTACCCGTGAGCAGCTGGCTGCGATCAAGCAGGAGTTACTCAGCCGCGAAGTATCTCCACTGCTCATGGTGGGCTTTAACCGGCGTTTCGCACCTTTTGCCCAAACGTTAAATAACTTCATCAGTCCACGCTCCGAGCCCCTGGTCGCCACCTACCGCATCAATGCCGGTAATATTCCCCTCACGCATTGGGTCCAGGATCCCATCCAGGGTGGGGGCCGGATCATCGGCGAGGCTTGCCACTTCATCGATTTCATAACATTCCTAGTGGGTTCCCCGCCTGTCATGGTGACTGCTACTGCGTTACCGGATGATAGCCGGTATCGAGAAGATAATGTCGCGATTATCTTAATCTTCAAGGACGGCTCAATTGGCACCATCACCTACCTGGCCAATGGCGACAAGGTGTTTCCTAAGGAACGTATCGAGGTTTTTTCCGGGGGAAAGGTGGGCGTGCTGGATGATTTCCGCCAGCTGGAGCTGGTTGCACATGGCAAGCGAAAGGTTATTCATTCGCGCCTGCGCCAGGATAAAGGCCACCGCGCTGAATGGCACGCCTTCTCAAAAGCGCTGATTGCTGGTAGTACACCTCCCATTCCATACGACCAGCTGTTCGCTGTTACTGAAGCAACTTTTGCCGCAATAGATGCTCTCCACTCCCAAAAGACCATCTTGCTCGATACAGCCTCTGCCTGATATGAGTCGGTAACGATAATCGTATGGCTCCTGCTTCACGCATAAAGATCGCTTTGAAAGCAGCTACTCAGCTTGGCGTTGCTCAGGTTGGATTGTTCGCCCTCTACAGGTTTGGGTTAAAAACAGGGCACTACCAGCGTGCCCTCATTGCAGCTAGATCAAGGCTGGAAAAATTCGACCAGGCTTCCTATCTCAAGATCCATCCAGTCCTTGCCCAGCTGCCAGCACAGGATAGGCTAAAAAAACTGCTCGGCGAGCAGGCAGAGAGCCTGAATGAGCAGGCAGATGAGATCGTCAAAGGGCAGATCCGCTTATTCGGTGGCAAGCCAGTTCCACTTAGCCTGAGCCTATCCGGGCCACTGAAGGAGTGGGCTGATTACGAGCAGGGAGATGGACAGGTTAATGGTCAGGATATCAAGTTTATTTGGGAGGCTGGTCGGTTCGGCTGGGCGTGCACGCTGGCCAGGGCATATCACCTGGGGGGTAATGAGAATTATGCCAGCTCATTCTGGGAGTATACCGAGCAATTCTTATCCTCCAATCTAGCTTACCTCGGCCCTCAGTGGGCCTCCGCCCAGGAAGTGGCTATCCGCATTATCTCCCTGGCTTTTGCCATTCAGGTATTTGCTGGCTCGAAATACTCCACACCTGCTCGGCTTGACTGGCTTGCCAGGGCGATAGCCATCCACGCTGAGCGTATCCCAGCCACGATGGTTTATGCGCGCTCGCAGAATAATAATCACCTGATCACCGAAGCCTTGGGGCTGTATACCGCCTCAGCCTTGTTGCGAGATCACCCACTGGCAGCCAGGTGGAACGCTTTGGGGTGGAAATGGCTACAGCGCGCATTTCGCTTACAGATTGCATCTGATGGCACATATGTTCAGCATAGCACCAATTATCACCGCCTGATGCTCCAGGCCGCGTTGTGGATGTATGCCGTGCATGGAACAGCCTATCTATCTGAACCCATCTCACCAGAAATCCAATCAAATCTAGCGTCTGCCACGGTTTGGCTCTGGCAATTACTTGACTCCCTGAGCGGGAAGGTTCCCAACCTCGGCCATAATGATGGCGCTTATATCCTCCCGCTAACTATCAGCCCATACGAGGATTATCGACCAGTCATCAGTGCTGCCGCCCAAGGCTTTTTGAACATTGCAGTTACGCCTGAAGGGCCATGGCAGGAATTGTCTTTGTGGCTGTGTGAGCCAGCAGATAGCACAATTCCACGCCATGGATTTGATGACAGACTAATAACAAGAAACCCAGGTATGGTTGAAGTAAATCCTGGACAGATCCCGCACCAGCCCGCAAATAACTCATGGGCAGCACTGAGAATCGCTCATTTTAATTCTCGCCCCGCTCATGCTGACCAGCTGCACGTAGATCTGTGGTGGCAGGGTATCAATCTCGCCCAGGATGCTGGCACTTACCTATATAATTCTGCTCCGCCATGGGATAACTCACTGGTAACAGCATTCGTACACAACACCCTCACCGTGGATGGGCAGGAATTTATGCTGCACGCTGGTCGTTTCTTGTACCTGGATTGGGCCCAGGCGCAGGTCTGTAAATCTGAACCAGGCTCGGATAACCTTCAGACCATCACCGCGAGCCACAATGGCTACCGAAAGCTGGGAATGGTTCACACGCGCACACTGGCAGCCTTGAGTACTGGAGATTGGGAAATCACTGACCGAGTGACTGGCCCATCCACCCAACCCCATACCATCCGCTTGCACTGGCTGGTTCCCGACCTGGAATATGAAGTCAGAGAGCCGGTACCACCAGAAAAAATAACCTATGAGGTACGACTCCGGTCGCCATTTGGGTGGGTGACATTGAGCATGGGTCAGGCAGCTTGGGGAGCTGATGGGCAGCCGATCCAAAACGCAAATTTCCGACTCATCCGTGCAGGACAGCTGGTCTATGGCAGCGGTGAGGCCAATCCTATCGCGGGATGGGTTTCACGGATCTATGGAACGAAAGAGCCTGCCCTGGCATGCATCCTCGAAACTACCCAGCGTCTGCCTGTTGAATTAAAAAGCCAGTGGACTCTGCCCCATGAAACCTAGGTCAGCGGTCATCCTCATCGAAAATAACCGCATCGCCCTGATCGAGCGCTACCGATCAGGGCTGCACTATTTCGTCTTTCCCGGTGGAAAGATCAAGGTAAACGAAACACCTGAAGCTGCTGCTCGCCGCGAGACGCTGGAAGAGCTCGGACTGGAAGTCGAAATCGGCCGTATGGTCGCTGAAGTCTGGTACCTGGAGACTCCCCAGTATTATTTTCTTGCCCGGGTGGCTGGCGGGGAGTTTGGTACGGGATCAGGTGGAGAGATGCACTCCTCGCCCGATTCGATGAAAGGCTCACACCTGCCAGTCTGGATGCCCGTGGACGATATAATTGTTCAGCCGGTCCTGCCCAGCCTTGTTGCAGGTCTTGTGCAGGCGTCCTATCACCAGGGATGGCCCGCCGAGCCATTTACAATCACAGATCAGTAACAGAATGATCTAATTAGCACTTATCGGTACTATTTTCTTCATTGAGCAGGTAGAATTAACCAGTGCACATCCTATTAATCCACCAGGCGTTTGCAGCTCTTGATGAACCCGGCGGAACCCGTCACCATGAGCTGGCCCGTTATCTGGCTTCTCAGGGCAATCGAGTAACAATTATCGCCAGCCCGATCAGCTACCTGACCGGTAAAGCCCGTTCAGCCAGGATCCCCTGGGCCGAGAGACAGTTGGATGGTGATCTCATCACCATCATCCGGGCATATACCTATCCGGCGCTGCATCGCAGCTTCGCCTACCGCCTGGTAAGTTTTTTTAGCTTCATGAAATCGTCTTTCCTGATTGGGTTGGGAGCAAAAGATGTCGATCTTGTGTGGGGCACCAGCCCACCCATTTTTCAAGGCCTCACCGCCTGGTCTGTTGCCAGGTTAAAAGGAGTGCCTTTTCTTTTCGAGGTGCGGGATCTATGGCCAGCATTTGCTGTAGCAGTAGGTGTGCTGAAAAATCCTTTATTAGTATGGCTATCTGAGAGGCTGGAACGATTCCTATATAAGCATGCCGACCTGCTGGTGGTCAACTCGCCAGGATTTATCGATCATGTGAAATCCCGCGGAGCGAAGCGGGTGGAACTGGTTCCAAACGGGACCGACACGCTGATGTTCAGCCCAAACTTGGATGGCAAGCCATTCAGGCAGCAGCATGGTTTAGATGGAAAGTTCGTTGCCTTGTATGCAGGCGCCCATGGGCTATCAAACGACCTGGGCACAGTGCTCAAAGCTGCACAGATCTTGCGCCCCAGGGCCGATATCCAGATCGTCCTCCTGGGTGACGGAAAAGACAAACCTCTCTTGCAAGCCAAGGCCGCGCAAGCGGGACTGGGAAACGTCCTGTTCCTGCCCCCGATAGCCAAAGTCGACATGCCAGCTGCACTCGCTGCTGCGGATGCCTGCATTGCCATTCTCAAACCCATCGAAATGTATAAAACCACCTATCCGAACAAGGTCTTTGATTATATGGCTGCCGGAAAGCCTGTAGTGCTGGCCATCGATGGTGTCATCCGTGAGGTTGTGGTGCAAGCTGGGGGCGGCATCCCCATCCAACCGGGTGATCCGGCTGCACTGGCGCAAGCCATTTTGCAACTGGCAGACGATCCGAAAGCAGCACATCAGATGGGCCTCAATGCCCGTAGTTATGTGGAGACCCATTTCGACCGGAACGAACTGGCAACAAATTTATTGGTATTGATTAATAACTTAGCCGTATGACGACCGCCCTCCAACCTCCTGTTCCGGAAACAATCCCTCAGACAGATATCCAGAAACGCAATAAACGTTATGTCCAAATTGACGCCATTGGTGTCGGTACAGCCAGTGCTGCTGCGCCATTTCTGCCTGTCTTTCTAACGCGCCTGGGGGCGACGGCAGTCCAGGTTGGCTTATTGACCGCCATGCCTGGGGTCACCGGGTTATTTCTATCCCTGTGGGTGGGTCGTTTCTTGCAAAGGCAGCGCAATGTCGTTCCCTGGTTCAGCCTCTCCCGGGTGTTAGTCATCTCAGCCTACGCGCTCACCGGGTTGGTGCCTTTCTTCATCCCAGATAACCTGCTCATTTATGTTATCCTGATCATATGGGCCGTAGCTACCTTACCGCAAACGATGGTAGCCGTGGGCTTCTCCGTGGTCATGAACGCAGTTGCCGGGCCGGAAGGGCGCTATGATCTGATGAGCCGGCGCTGGTCAATCTTAGGGATCACCACCGCGATTACGGTAGCCATCGCCGGTCAGGTATTGGATCGCCTTGACTTTCACATTAATTACCAGCTTGTCTTCCTGGGCCTCTCCCTGGGAGGATTGATCAGCTATTACTTCTCAAGCCGGATACAAATCCCCGATTCTGATCTAGAAGTACGTATCCCGCATCAATCCATTCGCTCCAACCTTAATGACTATCTAAAACTGATCAATACCTCACCAGAATTTGTCTCCTTCACTCTAAAGCGATTCGTCTATTTTTTTGGGATTACCCTGGCGACGCCATTGTTTCCCCTCTATTTTGTCCGCCAGTTGGATGCCTCCGATGCCTGGATCGGTTTACTGTACACCGCACAGACAGCGGTTTTAGTCGTGGGTTATTTCTTCTGGCCGCGCCAATCACGCCGGAGAGGCTCCCGCTTTGTGCTACTTATAACCACTTTTGCCGTGTCACTCTATCCAGCCCTGGTGGCTTTAACTACCAACCAAACTATGATATTCATCTTTGCGACGGTGGCTGGAATTTTCCAGGCAGGCATTGACCTGGTGTTCTTCGATGAGCTGATGAAAACCATCCCTCCTCGTTACAGCCCGACGTTCGTCTCACTGGCCCAGTCCATTCAATACTTAGCGGCTATTCTGGCTCCCCTGGTTGGCACCTACCTGGCTGAGCATATCGGATTAACGAATGCCTTGCTCATTAGCACGGGCGTCCGGCTGCTTGGTTTCGGCTTGTTTTCCCATCAAGGCTCAGGCAAGATGAAACCTTTAGCCAGTGACATCAACGGAAAGCCGCTTGCCAGCTCAGACGGGTAATCAAGGTATAATCTCGTCGTGCCTAAGGTTAAATCGCCCGAAGACTTATCGATTGATGAGCTACGCCAGCTCATGGTGGAAAAACGCCGAAAAATCCGCATGCAGCACCTTGAGCGTTTCCGTTCCACCGGCCGGGTGGTGCACCTGACCTCTGACATCCAGAGCCCTTCGCTCGACCACCTGCACACCGAGGCAGAAGCAGAACAGCTTGGAGAAGACCTGGATCAACCCTGGTACAGGCGCATGGGGAAAAATCTGGATCATTTTCTCCTGGCGATAGAAATTATCGCCGTCGTTGGTCTGTTTTTCATCATCTACAATGGCATTAATATCCTGCGCAACCTGAACACGCAATTCTCTGAAGCTCTGACACCTCCCACCCTTACTCCGACTCCGCTGATTGTTCCGGTGATTCTCCCTTCGGGGCACACCCCACCAAACTCGAGTAATGGCGCTCAACCGAATGAGAGTGAAATCCCAGCCCATCTGCTGCCCCTTTACCAGACCATGGCCCAGATCCCTATCCCAACTCCAGGCCCAGAACAGGCAGTGCAGATCCAGATCCCTGCTATTGAAGTTGATGCACCTGTGGTTCAGGGTGATGGATGGGAACAGTTAAAAAAGGGGGTTGCCCAGCACGCTGGTACGGCTAATCCCGGGCAAATCGGTAATCTAGTCTTATCGGCGCACAACGATGTGTTCGGAGAGATTTTTCGTGACCTTGACCACCTTCAACCCAGTGATGAGATCATCATTTATACTGCAGGTCACTCTTTCACCTACGTCATCACCGACGTGCAGATCGTTTCCCCAACTGCAGTTGAGGTGATGGCACCCACGGTTGACCCCACGATCACCTTGATTTCGTGCTATCCGTACATGGTGGATAATAAAAGAATCGTTGTCCAGGGCAGTTTGCTGAGCGGTGAAGATTAAGATATATAATATGGGTCACAAACTTATGGGTGACTGGTGGACGAGAATGCCATCGCACCTGAGAACTCAATGGAGTGTGTTATGGCAAAAAGAACCAAGCGTCCTATCAACAGAGAGACTAAACCTGGAATAGAAAAACCTGTCACCGATCCTCTGACTGCAAGTCGCAC
The DNA here is from genome assembly GCA_003105035.1 of Anaerolineales bacterium. Lineage (NCBI taxonomy): Bacteria > Bacillati > Chloroflexota > Anaerolineae > Anaerolineales > Anaerolineales bacterium. The sequence goes on from PQAL01000017.1 coordinate 83,506, forward strand.
CACCAGCTTCAATCCTGATTATCAGTTTGTAATTAAAGACATCCGCCGGGTTGGTATCCTGGCCGGTTCATTCTTTATTGTTTTGGTGGCGTTAGCACTGATCTTGCACCTCTAATTGGTAGAGGAATAAATAACACGGGATGTGGTGGTGAAGGCGGGGAAATGGTTCGGCGGAGATGGCCTTACGGGACGAAACTAACGATCAGCCTGCTCTTATTGGCTTTCTTCATCTACCTGCTCTCCCGCTTCCAAGAGATCATCGCCCCTATCGTCATTGCGGTGATCATCGCCTATATCCTCAACCCGATGGTTAATGCTATCCAAAACAGGCTTCATCTGCCTCGTGCACTGATCATCCTCCTTACTTATTTGCTTGCAATAGCCATGCTGGCGATCATCCTGGTAGCGATCATTCCCTGGATGGGCGCGAACATCGAACAGCTACAGATCAACCCCCAACAACTCGTCTCCACCATTGAAAATACCCTCGCCCAAGAATATCGTGTGGCAGGCTTCACCATTCACCCTGGTGCCCTTGTGGGGCAGTTAATCGGTGCTTTGCAAGGACTTATCCAGCCGGTGGTCGGCCAGACTGTTACCCTGGTTAAAAATATCATCACTTCCATCATTTGGATTGTATTTGTGTTCCTGGTCTCTTTTTACTTAATAAAAGATGGAAGCAAGCTGGGAGAATGGTTTTCATCGCACTTACCACCGGAATATCTGCCTGATTACCGCTGGATTCAATCTGAGGTCAACCTGATCTGGTCTGCATTCTTCAGAGGTCAGTTGCTCCTCAGCACGATAGTAGCCGCCTTGTTTATCGTCGTTGGTTTGATCATCGGATTACCTTTTGCCATCGTGATGGGTATCCTGGCCGGCCTCCTGGAATTCTTTCCTAGCATCGGCCATGGAATCTGGCTGGTCACAGCCTCTTTGTTGGCGTTTTTCCTCGGTTCTACCTGGTTACCTTTACCGAATTGGGCATTCACCCTGCTTGTCATCGGCCTGCACCTGATTTTTGAGCAGTTTGATCTGAATTACCTGATCCCTCGCATCGTCGGTCGGAGGGTGCACCTGCCGCCACTGGTAGTAATCTTGGGGATTGTTGCCGGAGCGTTGGTGGCTGGCGTGATCGGAATCCCATTGGCAGCACCGACAATTGCCTCACTGCGTGTGATCGGGCGCTATATTTTTGCGAATCTATTTGACATAGACTGGACCCCGGTCAGCGCAATACAACCGTTGCCTCCGCCCAAGACTTATTGGTGGCAACGGACGCAAAAGAGAGAGAAATCACCATGAGCACACAAAAACCCAACCTCTCTTCACCGAGATGGAGTTCAACCCTCAAGATGGTCATCGGGCTGGTAATTGCCGCCTTGCTCCTGGCAATGCTCTTTTATTTCCGTTCCATTATTGGCCCATTAATTCTCGCTTTTATCCTGGTATATCTCCTTCATCCACTTGCCGCGTTGCTTAATACTCACACCAGGCTCTCCTGGCGGGCATCAGTGAATATCATTTATATCCTCCTGTTGATCATTCTGATTGCCGTCTTCACCCTCACAGGGCTGGCAGCTGTGCAGCAAATCCAAAGCTTGTTCAAGGTGATCGAACGTTTTGTTAATGACCTGCCATCTTTGATTGACAACCTGGGCACACAGGTGATCATTATCGGACCCTACCGCATCGATTTCAGCCAGTTCACCAACCTGGGCCAATTTGGTGACCAGCTCATCTCCACACTGCAGTCCTTCCTGGGTCGAGCCGGAACCATTGTCGGAACCCTGGCAACCAAGACTGCCAGTACCATCGGTTGGGGGTTCTTCGTCTTGATCATTTCATACTTTGTCTTAGCCGATACCGGTAAGGTACCCAATGCACTGGACTATATTGATATTCCCGGCTATTCCGAAGACATTCAAAAGATGACCAGGGCGCTCGAGCGCAGCTGGAATACATTTCTCAGGGGTCATATCCTCATAGTCATCATGGTCATATTCAGCTATATGATCCTGCTCTCAATACTAGGTGTTCGTTATGCCATCGCCATAGCCATTCTAGCTGGACTGGCGCGCTTTATACCATATGTCGGACCGCTCGTCACTTACATTGTTATGGGATTGGTGACCCTATTTCAGGGTGGAAATTATTTCAACTTACAGCCGGTATATTACACAGCCTTATGTATCGGTCTATCGATTTTGCTCGATCAAATCTACGATAACCTGGTTTCACCACGCATCATGGGGAGAAGCCTGGGTGTTCACCCTGCCGCTGTGCTGGTGGTGGCGATCATTGCCGCCAACCTGATCGGGATCATCGGATTACTCCTCGCAGCACCCGTATTAGCCAGCCTCACCCTGGTTGGTCGCTATACATTCAATAAAATGCTCGACAGGGACCCATGGGTAGGTTATAAAGAAGGTGAAGAACCAATGGGTTTCAATTGGCCTGGAAAGTTGTATAAGTCGATCTCTGCTTCATTGAACGCAAGGAAGAAGGAAAAGCCCACTAAATAATGACGGCGTGGCTGATTGAAACAGGCCACACCGCCTGACCAGGGGAAAGTCAACTGGTAATCTAGACCGCTAGTTTAGATTGGCCGTAAATTTGCTCGCGAATATTGATCACCTGCCGTCTGAGCTTGTCATCGCGCTCAAGGAGGTCCGTGACCTTCTGGCAAGCGTACATGACCGTGGTGTGGTCTCGCCCACCCATCGCTTCACCGATCTTCGGTAAAGAGAAGTTGGCTTCCTCGCGTAACAAATACATGGCGATCTGCCTGGGGAGTACCACTTCCTGCCTGCGATCCGGACCGATCAGGTTCTCAATCGATACACCGAACGCACCCGCCACTTGGCTCATGACCTCTTGAGGTTGAATGGTGCTCGCCTTGGGGAGCAGGTCAACGAGAGCGATATCAACCAAACCAATACTCATCGGTAGATTGCTCAGTTCATGCAGGGCCAGGACGCGTGTTAAACTGCCTTCAAGCTCGCGAATATTGGATTGCACCCGTCGGGCAATGGTTGCCACAATCTCATCCGGGATATTTCGCCCCATACGCTCAGATTTTGATCTGAGGATGGCTACACGCGTTTCGAAATCAGGGGGTTGAATATCGGCAGTGAGACCGCACTCGAAGCGTGAGCGTAAACGCTCTTCAAGCGTCACCATGGCCTTCGGAGGGCGATCAGACGAGATGACGATCTGTTTATCCTGGCCGTGCAGGGTATTAAATGTATGGAAAAATTCCTCCTGGGTTGATTCCTTGCCGGCAATAAACTGGATGTCATCGATCAATAGCACGTCGATCTGGCGGTATTTCTCACGAAAAGATTGGGTGGTGTGTTGGCGAATGGCGTTGATCAGGTCATTCGTGAATTCTTCTGAAGTGACGTACAGCACATTCAGTCGGCGCTTCAAGCAATGATTGCCTATGGCGTGTAGCAGGTGGGTTTTGCCTAAGCCGACTCCCCCATACAGGAACAATGGGTTATAAGCCTGTGCAGGCCTTTCCGCCACGGCCAGAGAAGCGGCGTGCGCCAGGCGATTGGAAGATCCGACAATGTAATTTTCAAACGTAAAGCGGCTGAGCAGTGCGATGTTCTTTACTGGCGACGAAATATCATCAGGAGCAAGGGATGCGGCGGGTTGGTCGCTTTCCATCTCAACCACATCAAGGGAAGGTTGGTCAGACTTTGCCTGCCAGACGACGAAACGCACCTCAACCGTTCGGTTCATGCTTCCGCACAACAGGCGTTTGATCTTGCTCGACAACCGGCTTTCCAGCCAATCGCGCGCATAAGTATTCGGCACGCCAATGAAGAAGACATTATCTTCATAGCTGACTACAGTGGCATTTTTAACCCAGGTGTCATAAGAAGCCCTGGGCATATCCATTTGTAGCTGGCCTAATACAGCCTGCCATGCTTGCTCAGCCTTCATGCAACCCTTCCTCCTCAAGATAAGGATGCAAAAACAGCGAGATGCATATCCCCGACAACGTCATCTACGGGATGAATTGCTACATATTCACCTGCTATTTATATTGACGGAAAAGCCAGCCGATTATTTCAATATTTAGGCTGGCTAACCATACAATCGTTAAACTATGATGCTATGATTACTGCCCCATTTTAGCAGAGAAACAAGGGTGATGACAATGGGTTTATCCTACGGTAACTTTAAAATACTGAATTATTTAAGATTCCCAATCTTAAAACAAACTAATACTTGCTACATCTGTTCGAGTTCTCAAAAATGACATATATTAATTTTTACACCTGATGATTGGGGAACATCTGTTCTTGCCCCCATATATGGCATTAAAGCGCATAATTTCACACATAATCCTATATATAGTGCATCTAAATAATTACGACGATTGGAAAAATCCTGAATCTGCTGGCATTATTCACCAATTTTGGCATGAATTATTCGTTGATTCGAACATTCCGGTCTGTAAATGGCACGTTTCTTTCACAGTTCAGAAAGCGATGAAACCGCGATAAAGCATTGCAGGAAGTGTACCTCAAGCTGGTGATCAAGGTGTACTTTATATAACTTTCCTACATCCCGTTAATGAGATTCTTGCACACCGAGAGTATTCTTCATATTACGAAACATTGATAATGGTGCGTTTTAATGAATAACACACCTGGGAGAGTTAGTCATGTCTAAAATTATAGGTATCGATTTGGGAACCACGAATAGCGTTGTTGCTGTAATGGAAGGCGGCGATCCGTCCGTCATTACAACCGCGGAAGGCTCGCGCTTGCTTCCTTCCGTGGTTGGATTTAATAAGAATGGTGAACGGCTTGTCGGACAAACTGCCAAACGTCAGGCAGTGATCAACCCGGAGAATACCGTCTACTCGATCAAGCGTTTCATGGGCAGACGTTTCGATGAGGTCCAGGCTGAGCTCAAAATGGTGTCTTACCAGGTTGTACAAGGACCAGCCAATGATGCTCGCGTGCGTATCCCAATGACCAAAACCGATTACACCCCACAGGATATTTCTGCCATGATCCTGGGAAAGCTAAAACAGGATGCAGAAGCATACCTCGGAGAGCCGGTGAAACAGGCCGTCATCACTGTGCCAGCGTACTTCAATGACAGCCAGCGGCAGGCCACCAAGGATGCAGGCAAGATCGCCGGGTTGGAAGTTTTGCGTATCATCAATGAGCCAACTGCAGCCGCATTAGCCTATGGCTTGGATAAAAATGAGAATGAAACGATCCTGGTATTTGACCTGGGTGGCGGCACATTTGACGTGTCAGTCCTGGAAGTGGGCGGTGGCGTGATTGAAGTCAGGGCGACCAATGGCGATACCCACCTGGGCGGAGATGATTGGGATGAACGCATTGTTAATTGGGCAGCTGACCAGTTTACGTCAGAGTCTGGGATCGACCTGCGAAATGATCGCCAGGCCCTTCAAAGGCTGCGTGAAGCAGCTGAAAAAGCCAAGATTGAGCTATCAAGCGTGGTGGAAACCGAGATCAACCTGCCATACATCACGGCAGATGTCAACGGACCGAAGCACTTGCAGGTGAAACTGACGCGCTCAAACTTTGAGCAGCTCACTGAAGACCTGGTAGCTCGACTCCGCCAGCCTTTCCAATCTGCTCTCAAGGATGCCAACCTGACCGCTGGCGAGATTAATGAGGTTGTACTGGTAGGTGGCGCTACCCGCATGCCGATGGTACAAGACCTGGTACGCTCCCTCACCAATAAAGAGCCCCACAAAGGGGTGAATCCGGATGAGGTGGTAGCAGTAGGTGCGGCAATCCAGGCTGGAGTGCTGTCAGGTGATGTAAAAGACGTGCTCCTTCTGGATGTGACTCCCTTATCCCTCGGACTGGAAACCCTCGGAGGTGTCATGACCGTGCTGATCGAGCGCAATACCACCATTCCCGTGAAAAAGTCTGAGGTCTTTTCCACCGCAGAAGATAGCCAGACGGCAGTGGACATCCACATCCTGCAAGGCGAGCGACCGATGGCTGCAGATAACATGAGCCTGGGCCGCTTCCGGCTGGAAGGAATTCCACCTGCGCCTCGCGGCACGCCCCAGGTGGAGGTGACATTCGACATCGACGCCAATGGGATATTGAATGTGACTGCACACGATAAAGCGACGGGTAAGGAACAGACCGTCAAGGTCACCGCTTCGACCAACCTGAGCAAGGATGAGATTGAGCGCAAAGTCCGCGAAGCGCGTGAACATGAATCCGATGACCGGCACCAGCGTGAGCTGATCCAGGCTCGCAACACTGCCGACGGTTTGCTCTACCAGACAGAAAAAGCACTGCGCGAGCTCAAGGATAAAGTGCCCGCCAGCGACCGGCAAAATATTGATTCAAAGTTAAATCAGCTGCGTGAAGCAATGAAAGGCAATGACCTTAGTAGGATTAGCCAGCTGACTACTGATGTGCAAAACGCCTTTTATGCCCTCAGTCAGCAATTGTATGCCTCTCAAAGTACCCCTCAACCTGGCAACGGCAACGGTTCTGACGCTGCACCCGGGGGTAATGGCCAGAAGCCTGGCAACCGGGATGGTGAGGGTGAAGTCCTGGAAGGCGAATTCAAGGAAATATAAGTCAACCTTACAGGCGGGTGGAACAACCACCCGCCTGTTTTTATTTTTAACGCCTGTGATAGAATTACCTGGATTATGAAAGCAAACCTCTCTCCTCGAGTGGCTAATTTTTTGCCTGCTTCGCTCTTCCTGATGATCATTGGCTGGGGTGGTCTAATCCTGCTTGTCACCTCCACCTTGCCGACGGTCGGACCCCGCTGGTTATTTTATTTTCTCAGTGTCCTGGCAATAACCGGAACCGCCTTACCAATCACGGCTTTCTTGAACCGCCGTTTCCCCAGTACGCCCCCTCCCACCTATTTTGTGGTGGTCAGGCAGGCATTGTGGTTTGCGGTTTATGTCTCCACGCTCATCTGGCTGCAGATGGGCCGTGTGCTAAACCCAGCTTTAGCCATCTTGCTGGCGATCGGTTTAGGGCTGATCGAATTCTTGCTAAGGTTGAGCGAAAGAAGCCAATGGAAAGGTTAAGCCCTGCTCAACGGCGAGTAAATTTACCTTAGCACATTTATGAGTAGCTTACGCGACCTGCCGTCTGTGGATCAAATGCTTCAGGCACATGAAGTCCATACATGGATTGAAGAATTTGGCCGGCCGCTCACCCTGGTAGCTCTGCGCCATGCCCTTGAGCAAGCCCGCCAGGAATTCACCCAGACGGAAAATATCCCCTCAAGCGAAAGTTTACTGGAACAAGCCCACACCTCGTTGGTCGCTTGGTCCGAGCCCTCCTTACGGCCGGTCATCAATGCCACCGGGGTGATCCTGCACACCAACCTGGGCCGTGCACCGCTCAGCATTGCGGCTATCCAGGCAGTGACCGAAGTATCGCGTGGATATTCCAATCTTGAATTCAACCTGCAAAGTGGGCAGCGTGGCAGCCGCCTGGTGCATGCCGAATCATTGCTCAAGCGCCTGACCCAGGCTGAAGCAGCCCTGGTGGTCAATAATAACGCCGCCGCGGTGCTGCTGGTCCTCTCCGCACTAGCAGTACGCCGGCAGGTGGTCATCTCACGTACACAGCTGGTGGAGATCGGGGGTGGGTTTCGCATTCCAGATGTGATGCGCCAATCGGGCGCTCGCTTGCATGAGGTTGGGACGACCAACCGGGTGCATCTGGATGATTATGCCACCGCAATTGAAGAAACCACCCCCGCGCTGGTCATGCACGCCCATCGCTCGAACTTTCGTATTATCGGCTTCACCAGTGAGCCGTCATTACCAGAGCTGGCAAAACTATGCCATCAGGCAGGAGTCCCATTCGTGGATGACCTCGGTTCAGGGGCACTTCTTGACACTGCCCAATTCGGATTGGAGCACGAGCCAACGGTTTACGAATCATTATCAGCCGGTGCCGACCTGGTGTGTTTCTCAGGTGATAAATTGCTCGGAGGTCCACAGGCTGGCATCATCATCGGCAAAGCGAACCTAATCGCAAAGCTTAGGAAACACCCGCTTGCCCGGGCGATCCGGGCGGACAAGCTTTGCCTGGCGGCCTTATCTGCCACGCTGCTCCACTACCTCAAGGATGAAGCCATCCAAGAAATTCCTATCTGGCGTATGATTGCAGTTTCATCAGAATGCTTACAACTTCGGGCTGAAGCATGGAAAAATATCCTGAATACTGGCGAGGTGCTTCCTAACCAATCGGCCGCTGGGGGTGGCTCGTTACCAGAAGAAACCCAACCCACCTACGTCCTGGCATTATCAGTGCCCTCGCCCACCCGTTTCCTTGAGAAATTACGCCAGTGCCAACCTCCCGTCATCGCCCGCCTTGAAATGGACAGGGTCTTGCTCGATCCGCGCACAGTTCTACCTGAGCAGGAACCCGATCTATTGACAGCTATTCGAAGCACGCTTGCAACAAATCAAAAAGGGAAATCTACCGTATGAAAACTGACCTGGATGCATTGATGCAGGAAAATGGCCTGGATGCTCTGTTGATCACCGGACCAGCTCTGCATAACCCCGCTATGGTGTACATGACTGGTGGCGCTCACCTGACCTCGGGTGATTTGATCAAGAAGAGGGGAGAAACACCCGTGTTGTTTTACAATCCCATGGAGCGGGATGAAGCCGCCAAATCGGGATTTATCACCAAAAATCTGGCTGAATACCAGTTTACCGAGCTGCTCAGCCAGGCGAATGGGGAATATGCCCTGGCTTACGCCAGGCGTTACCAACGCATGCTCGACGATTGCGGTATTGAGCATGGCAAAGTTGCCCTATATGGCCGTTCGGAGATCGGGGCTTATTACGCCATCCTGGCTACCTTACAGCATGAGATACCGGGTATCGAGCTGGTCGGTGAAATCAATAACTCGGTGATGATGTTGGCGCGCATGACGAAGGAAGCGCCTGAGATAGAACGCATTCGCCAGATGGGAAAAATTACCACCCAGGTGGTTGGACTGGTAGCCGATTATATAACCTCCCAACATAATCAGAATGGAACCCTGATCAAGTCGAATGGTGATCCACTGACAATCGGAGACGTAAAGCGAAAGATCAACCTGTGGCTGTCTGAACGAGGGGCTGAGAACCCCGAAGACACCATCTTCGCCATCGGCCGCGATGCCGGGGTGCCCCACTCGTCAGGCAATCTCGCAGACCCACTCAGACTTGGGCAAACGATTGTGTTCGATATCTACCCATGTGAAGCAGGCGGTGGTTATTTCTATGATTTTACCCGTACCTGGTGCCTGGGTTATGCCCCGGATGAAGCGCTTGCCGTCTATGAGACTGTCCTGTCTGCCTATCGGCAGATCACAAGCAAACTGCAGGCTGGCAGACCGTTTAAAGACTACCAGGAGATGGCCTGCGACATCTTTTCTGCACAGGGTCACCCGACTATCCGGGAGAATCCACAAGCGCAGCGCGGATATGTTCACAGCCTGGGCCATGGCATCGGCTTGAACGTGCATGAGCGGCCTTGGAGTGGCACAAGCAGCGATGATAAGGATATTCTCGTTCCAGGGGTGGTCTTCACGCTAGAGCCTGGCTTATATTATCCCGATCAGGGCATGGGTGTAAGGTTGGAAGACAGCCTGTGGGTGACCCCGGACGGTCGAATGGAAGTATTGGCAGATTACCCGATGGACATGGTCCTGCCAGTCAGAGTCTGACCCGCCCCCCTGAAACGCAAGGTGATTAATATGGCAAAAGATACCCCCAAGCTTGAAGCACCCTCTGAAACCCCACCGATACGTATCCTGGGTATTGAGACCTCCTGTGATGAGACTGCTGCAGCCGTCGTCGAAGATGGCCGGTTGATCCTGTCAAATGTTGTTGCTTCCCAAATCGACCTGCATGCTCAATTTGGAGGCGTATTCCCTGAGGTGGCCTCCCGCCAGCATATCAAAACCATCTACCCGATCATCGACCAGGCCTTGCATGACGCCCACCTGGCGATCACCGACCTGGACGCGATTGCTGTCACGCGTGGACCAGGATTACCCGGTTCATTGGTTGTAGGGATGAATGCTGCCAAAGGGCTAGCACTGGGGAGCGGTTTACCATTAATCGGTGTCAGCCACCTGGAAGGCCACCTGTACTCTGCCTGGGTGTATCAACCAGACAGCCCTCCACCCAATCAGCCAGAATTTCCGCTGATCGCCCTGATCGTTTCAGGTGGCCATACAGAGCTGGTCCTCATGAGTGATCACATGCATTACCAGCGGTTGGGGGCTACCCTGGATGACGCAGCGGGAGAAGCCTTCGATAAAGTTGCCCGCCTGCTGGGTTTGGAATACCCGGGTGGACCATCAATTCAAAATGCATCAACGGATGGCAACCCACTTGCCTATAATTTCCCCCGCGCCTGGTTGGAAGATAGCTGGGACTTTTCCTTCAGCGGCTTGAAGACTGCCGTGATGCGTGAGGTTCAACACAGCAATATACCCACACCTCTGCCTGTTGCCAACTTGGCAGCCAGTTTCCAGGCGGCTGTTGTGGATGTGCTGGTCACCAAAACGATCAAAGCGACCAAGGATTATGATGCCAAGAACATCGTGGTAGCTGGTGGCGTTTCAGCCAATCGAGCCCTGCGCCACGCCATCCAGGCGCGCGCTACCTGCCCGGTGCATATCCCGCCCCTCTGGTTGTGCACGGATAATGCATCCATGATAGCCGGAGCTGGCTACCACCGCTTTATCTCCGGCCAGCGTGATGGATTGGACATAGACGTGCTCCCTAACTGGCCTTTATCCGAGGTACCCGCCCCACCCATGGGATAATCCACATCAATATTTAAAATTTGGGGGGTTACATCCTGCCTTTTAAACTCAAATCGCCCTCTGAGATGGCTCCAACCTCATCGGGCGAGTTTGAGTGAGGAGAATGCAACTATCATTATATACATTGACGTGAAAACTGAATGAAAAAAGGCTAAAAGCTTCGTTAGAAAGGGATCGCCTACAAACTGAAGGATAGATTAATCTTCGAAAAAACATTTCCCCCATAGCAGGAAACGAGTATTTTATGCCAAAGCGTTGGTGATTTCCGTCATGCTGAGTGGTCCTTCTCGTAGGATTGTCAGCGGGTCGGTCAGGCAATTTACTACCGTCGATGGCACCCCTCCGGCTGTGTGACCTCCATCCAGGATCAGATGGACTCGTCCGTTCAGCTGCTTCATGACCTCCTCAGCTGTATTGGCGTTATCCTGGCCGGAGATGTTGGCTGATGTCACCGCCAGCGGACCGATTTTTCGCAACAGCGCCAGTGCCACTGGATGATCGGGCATGCGTACCCCAATCGTGGTGTCTGGTGATAACTCTTCAGGCAGGCCTGCGTGTTTGGGCACCACGAGGGTTAACGGCCCAGGCCAGAAATGATGGGCGAGCCTGCTGGAAATATCGTCCAATCGGTCAACGACTTTCGGCAGGTCATCAAAATCACCGATCAGGATGGCGATCGCGCGGGTGTTACTGCGGCCTTTAGCAGAAAATAACCTCTCAACGAATTCGCTTTTAAACGGCAAGGCGGCCAACCCATAAACCGTATCGGTCGGGAAAGCGACCAGACCACCGTGGTTCAAAACGTCAACCGCATGATCGAGCGCACTCGGGTGCCCAGCTTTAATCAGTTCTGTGATCATAAGTACCGGGGTAAATTATACCCCGATGCCTTTTATATGGATTGAACTACCCCCCACGAAAACCGGGCAAAACCAGGGCCAACTTTCAGGACACTGCCCATATAGGTGTAACCAGCCGAGATATACAGATCACAGGTCTCACTATCAGTCCAGCGATGATTCCGCACGGCACGCTTGGCCCAGTTTAGCAAGGTTGCCAATGCCATACCTTGCAGATTTTTTGCCTGGGCATAATCTGAAGCCGCAGCCTCGTTGAGCTGCTCAGATGGGTTCAACATTGCCAGCCTGCCCCCAGGGGTCACCAGCTTCCTGATCTCATACATCGCTCTTTCAGGTCCTGGAAGTAGAAACAAGAGATTTGAACAGGTGACCAGATCAAACCTTCCTGCTGGAAAGGGCGGCTGATAGACATCTGCCACGATGACCTGCCGGTGGAGTGGCTTAGGTCGGAACATACCCATATCCAGGTCAAGACCCACAGAACCGCAGCCCATTTTCGAGAAGATTGCTGGTAAAAGCCCTGGCCCACAACCCACATCAACGACGGACCAACCGGGCTGGGGATTGCACCATTCTGCGAAGCCCTGTAAGGTTTTGCCCCAGCCGGTTTGGGTTTGCAGCTCAAGGAAGTAATCCGAGTCTTTGCCCAACATGAGCTATTCAGTAGGTTGGTTCATCTCCCAGATCATTTGTAAGCCGTCGAGGGTTAGCCAGGGGGCCACAACCTGAATCATGGGGGTCTCCTGGGCGACGATATCTGCCAGGCCACCTGTGGCAATGACCTTCATCTCTGCTCCCAGCACCTGGCGGAACCTGGCAACCATGCCCTCCACCAGTCCAACATACCCGTAAAGCAACCCTGACTGCATCGAGTGCACCGTGTTGCGCCCGATCACCGAAGGCGGCTTTTGGATATCTACCCTGGGTAGCTTGGCCGTCCGTTGGTAAAGAGCATCGGCTGCAATCCCGATCCCCGGGGCAATCGCGCCACCCAAATAATCTCCGCTGGCAGAAATGGCATCGAAGGTGGTGGCTGTCCCAAAGTCGACCACGCAGGCTGGCGCGCCGTACAGGTGTACTACTGCCACAGCATCAACTATCCGGTCAGCCCCCACGGTGCGCGGATCTTCATAGCGAACGCGCACTCCAGTTTTTACCCCCGCGTCCACAACCAGGGGCTCACGGTGGAGATAACGCTGGCAGGCTTCGATAATCTTGCTGGTGATGGGTGGCACGACCGATGCCAGGCAGATGCCGCTCACATCATCTATAGTGTAGCCGACATGCTCAAGCAAACCAAGCAGTTGCAACCCGTACTCATCCGGCATGTGGTCGAAAGCTGTAGCCAACCGCCAGCGTGGGCCAAGCTCTTTTCCTTCGTAAAGACCCAGGGTGATGTTCGTATTACCTATATCAATCGCCAGCAGCATATGAGTTCTCCTCAATATCTACCAAGTTCTTTTATTGGTACAAATTCTAAACGATCACATTGTCGATCAGGCGGGTTTTACCAACCGTAACCGCCAAAGAGATCAGGGCGTGCTCTACCTGCCCTTCCAGCTCTTGCAATGTCTGTGGATCGGCACAGGATACATATTGCACTTTGACCAGTGACTGCGTGGCAATTGTATCTACAACGATCTGCCGTAGCCGAGAAGACTCTCGCTCCCCTGCCTCAAAATTTTCCCTGGCCTTGAAAAGTCCCCTTGACAACACCACGGCCGCCTGACGTTCATCAGGTTTGAGATACACATTCCGGCTGGACATGGCCAGGCCGTCTGGCTCACGCACAATCGGGCAGACAACAATCCCAATCGGAAAACCTAGATCACGACTCATGGTCCGGATGACGACTGCCTGCTGGGCATCCTTCTGGCCGAAGTACGCTTTTTGCGGCTGGACTGCATTGAACAGCTTGGCTACTACTGTGGAAACCCCGCGAAAATGGGTCGGTCGGAATGCTCCTTCCAGGGGTTGGGTGACCTGTTCAACGGTTATCCAGGTCTGATATCCAGGTGGATACATCACCGTGTCTCCAGGTGTCCACACCAGGTCGACATTTTCCGCACTCAGCATCTCCAGGTCGCGTGACAGATTGCGCGGATATTTATTCAGATCTTCTTGAGGCCCAAATTGTGATGGATTGACATAAATGCTCACCACCACACTGTTACATTCCTGCCGCGCTCGTTGCACCAGTGATAAATGCCCCGCGTGTAAATATCCCATCGTGGGCACCAACCCGACTGGTCGTGATAGACCCGCCAGTGCCTTACGCAGGTCTTCTAAGGTTTCAACTAACCTCATTCACATCCCTCCTTACCTTACTGTCCAGGCCCTTTACCAGGTGCCACAGTACACGGTTAACTGGTGTGGGAATGCCAACCTTCTCGGCCTCATGAACGATAGCCCCATTAATGGAATCGATCTCGGTGGGCCTTCCGTTGAGCACATCCTGGAGCATGGATGAATGGTTGGCTGCCGTATTCCTGGCTACCTGCTCGACCGCCTCAATCGGGTCGGGATAAGGAAGCCTGACACCATTATGATAGGCGACGAATTCAGCCTCTGTGGCTACCTCACTTAATAGCTCGCGCGTGTCGGGCTGGGTCAGTAGCTCACCATTGGGAACCCCAAGAATTGCTGTTAATGGGTTAATGGCTGCGTTGATCACTAATTTACCCCACAGTAAAGACTTGGGGTCCGCTACGGTTTCAACCTGGAAACCTGCCGACACCAGCATTTCTTGCAATACTGCTTGCCTGGGATGCGTCCCAAGGTTCACAATCCCTTCCCCGGTGTGCATAACATACCCCGGTGCGAGCAATTGGGCAGCTAGGGTTGTGACTCCCAGCGCAACCCTCTCTTCGCCCAGTAACTTTACCAGGGTTTCATAATTCCCCAGGCCGTTTTGCAATGTCAGAGCAATCCCCGTGCTGGTCAGCAGCTTATGAAGCTGCGTTGCAGCCCGGGCTGTCTGCCACGATTTGACCAGGACGAGCACCTGTGAATAGGATCCACCTATCTCCTCTTCATTTGAGGCTATGACCGGACAGCGATGCTCAGTGCCGTCCAATTCGCGCAGGCGTACTCCACTGGATTTTAAAGCAGTCAATCCTTCCATCCAGCTGCCCAGCATGGTCACGCTTATGCCACATCCAGCCAGTCGCGCTGCGAACAGGCTGGCCATTGCACCCGTCCCCACGATGAGAATGTCCATGGCGTTATCTCACTGCTGGATCTTGGATTAGCGATTTTGAGGTTGGGCTATGTAGCTTCTCTTCGAGGCAGCGCCATTCGTCATCGGTCATTTCAACGGTATGTTGTTCGGCTGGGAATGCTCTCGATTTTACATCGCCCTTGTATTCGCTAAATGCCTGCCTCATTTCGCTAGAAAGATTGGCATATCGCTTGACAAATTTTGGCGTGAAGCGCTCAAATAATCCCAACAAGTCATGCGTTACCAGCACCTGTCCATCGCAGCCCACACCCGCTCCGATGCCAATCGTTGGGATGACAAGTTCCTGCGAGACCAGTTCTGCCAGCCTGCCAGGGATCGATTCAAGCACCAGGCTGAAGCATCCCGCTTCCTGCAACGCCAGGGCATCTTCCAGGAGCTTATAGGCTGCCTCGGCATCGCGTCCCTGTGGTCGAAACCCAAGCTGGTTAACGCTCTGGGGGGTCAATCCGAGGTGACCCATGACAGGAATGCCAGTTTGGACGATCGCCCGGATGGTTTCCGCCCTTTCAACACCACCTTCCAGCTTGATGGCGTTCATGCCGGCTTCCTGCAGGAACCGCCCGGCATTGCGTACCGCCTCATTGGTCGAGACTTGGTAAGACATGAATGGCATATCTCCCACCAGCAGGGCATATTTCGCCCCACGGGCGACTGCTCTGCAGTGGTGGAGCATATCATCCATGGTCACCGGTAGGGTGCTTTCATACCCCAGCTCGACCATGCCAAGGCTATCACCCACCAGAATGATATCGATACCTGCCTGGTCTATGACCAGGGCAGTGGGATAGTCGTAGGCGGTGAGCATGCTGATGGGCTCGTGGCGCGTTTTCATCGCCTGTACGTGGCGTACGGTAACTTTTTTACGCTCTTCTGGGGGGGTTACTGGATTTTGGTCCACTGACATGGTACCCTCCTTTCGTTGTTTCGGTAGGGGCCAAATTACTGATTAAAATAATTCTACCATCCCAGTCAGCAACGATCTGGGTGCGAAAATGATTATACTATTAATATACTGAAAAACTGGCCGTCGGTCAGCTTGTAAATAATGAAGCAGGGTGAGCATCTAACCCACCCTGCTAATCGTAAACTATGGGGTTACTTCACTTAAATTCAGACTGATAGTGTCTATCCATGCCATGCGATGAGCTTTATTGCCAGGCGTCGGCGTCATAGGCTGGTAGCTCACAGCGTAACACAGTATCTCCACGCAGGCCCAGGGCATAACCGGCTTGCATGAGCTGGTGGATTTCACTCGTGCCTTCATAAATGATGGCACCGCGTGAATTACGCAAGAAGCGCTCGACATCATACTCGTCGCTATAACCATATGCCCCATGGATTTGGATGGCTTCCGAAGCGGCGTTGAAGGATTCATCGGTGGCAAACCACTTCGCCAGGGAGGTTTCGCGTGTGTTCCGCAGGCCCTGATTCTTCATCCAACCGGCCCTTAAGTAAAGCAAGCGGGCCATTTCGTAAGACTGTACCATTTTCGCGATCTTCTGCTGGACGAGCTGGAATTTGGCAATCTCACGTCCGAACGCCTTGCGATCTTTTGAATATTTAATGCTGGCTTCCAGGCTGGCACGGATCAGGCCTGTGGCACCTGACGCGACGGTGTACCGGCCGTTATCCAGGCAAGACATGGCGATCTTGAATCCTTCCCCCTCCTCGCCAATGCGATGATCTTCCGGCACACGCACATCCTGGAAGTTGATCCAGCCGGTGGAACCTGCCCGCATCCCCAGCTTACCATGCAAGTCGCCGGTAGTCACGCCCGGGCGGTTGAGCTCGACCAGGAAAGCCGATAATCCCTCGTGCGGGTCTTTTGCTTGCGAGTTGGTGCGGCCGACCCACAGGCAATGGTCGGCCTTGGTCGCCAGCGAAATCCACATCTTCTCGCCGTTGAGCACGTACTCCTCACCCTCCCGTCGAGCTGTACTGGTGATGGCGGCTACATCCGAGCCTGCCCCAGGTTCGGTCAGCCCGAAACAGGCAATCTTCTCGCCTTTCGCCTGAGGCACCAGGAAGCGCTGCTTCTGGTCTTCACTGGCCCATTGAAACAAGCCCAGGCTATTCAAGCCAATGTGCACAGAAAGCACTACCCGCAAGGTGCTATCCACAACCTCCAGCTCCTCGCAAGCCAGACCGAGTGAGATGTAATCCATCCCCTGGCCTCCATACCTGACCGGCAAGCAGATACCCAGGATGCCCAGCTGCCCCATGCGTGGCAGGATAAATGGAGCCATCTCCTGAGCCCGGTCGAATTCCTTAATAACTGGCGTTACTTCTTTTTGAGCAAAATCGCGTACCATCTGCTGAACCATGCGGTGTTCATCCGTGAGCGCGAAATCCATAAATTGCCTCCAGAAAATGAGTGATACCTGAATTATAAATCATGCCGCTTATCTAATGCGTACAAGCTGAGATTAATTAATCCAGCCAATTATGGATCTAGTGCTTAAACTTTTATTGAAGGATGAGTTGGCCCACCTTTTGCACTATAATCAACCGTGGTGAAGACGAATCGCAACCTGCATATAGCCTTGCGTATCCTGCTGGTCAGTCTTTTAGTTGCCTGCCTAGGTCTGGGAGCAACCTCGCATGCTGCCAGTAAAGCCCTGGCTAATGCATTCCAGTCAGCCAAAGCTGAAGATTGGCTGGGTGCCGCCTCGTACCTGAAATCAGCGTCGAATTATTACCCGTGGAGGCGTGAATTATTAATGACTGCCGGGAGATATGCCTTCCTGGGAGGGGATCCAAAAACAGCCATAAACTATCTTGAAATGCCTGGGATCAAGGACCAACTCGGCCCTGATGACCTAGTCCTGCTTGGAGAAGCATACCAACAGATTGGTGACCTGGCTAAAGCCGTCGATATATGGCAGGGACTAGCTGGGCAAGGTGCGTCACCCCAGGCACTGCAGCATCTGGTTGACATTGGATTTCAACAAGGGGATTACATCGCTGCGCTCGAATCGCTGCTGGCTTTAACGCGGCTTAACCCCTCCGATGCGCATCTGCAATACCAGGTTGGCTTGCTTTACGCCGCGACCGATCCACTCAAAGCCCTATCATTTTTAGCCACTGCGGCAGAAATTGACCCGTCGCTGGCGGAAAATTCCCGTAAATTACACGATGAAATACGCACAGCCAGCTTGTTTGACCAGCCTGCCTATACGCTGGTGTCATCCGGGCGCCAGCTGGGCGGTCTGGGTGAATGGCAACTGGCTGAACAGGCTTTCATGCGCGCCACCGAGGCTGACCCTGACTATCAAGATGCCTGGGCTTTCCTGGGTGAAGCCAGGCAGCAGGTGGACAAGTCTGAAGGTCAGAATGCCCCTGATAATGGCTTGGCGGAGCTGACCCAGGCACTCAAGCTGGATAGCAAGTCTGTACTCGCCAACTCCCTGATGGGATTGTACTGGGAACGCCAGCAAGACTATGCGCAGGCGCAAACCTACCTGGAACGGGCAGCTGCCCTCAGTCCAGAAGACCCATATATGTATGTTCAGCTGGGCAGCCTCCTTTCCAAAGCAGGTGATTTACCCGCTGGCCAGGCAAATTTACAGAAAGCAATCAGCCTTGCGCCAGAAAATCCGCTCTTTTACCGCCTGCTGGCCGAATTCGCCTTAGATAACCAGATCCAGATCCGAGAGCTGGCCTTGCCTGCGGGCCGCCAGGCGATGAAACTCGACCCACACAGCCCTGATTCGCTCGATTTAATGGCAAAAATCATGCTTGAGCTGTCAGACTATCACGCTGCCGAGCAATATGCCAGACAAGCCGTGGAAGTTAGTCCCGAGTATGCACCAGGTTATCTCCACCTGGGTATGGCCTATGTGTTTCTCAATCAACCTGACCTGGCTCGCAAATGGCTTGATCGGGCCCAGAAGGCAGACCCTGATTCCTGGGTGGCAACCCAGGCTACTCGCATGCTCGACTATTACTTCCCATAGATGCTCATCCACCTCACGGCTATCCCTCGCATCTATCAGAAGGGATATCTCAGCCTCAGATAATGGTACAATCCATCCCAAAATGATACCTTAGGAGCCTTTTGAATGAAATACATTGTCCGTTTAAGCATCATGATGATTATCATCACCATCCTATCCGCGTGTACCAGCACCAACAAGGTACTCTTCTCTGATGATTTTTCAAGATCCAACGGCAATTGGGATGAATACACCGATGACAACATGACTACCACCTATTATGAAAACGCCTATCGCATCCTGGTGAACCTGGAGAATTATGATGCCTGGGCTAACCCCGCTGACCTGAGCTTTACGGACGTGCAAGTCGAAGTAGATGCCACTAAAAATGGTGGACCCGACACGAATGACTACGGCATCATCTGCAGGTATAAAAGCACCGACAGCTATTATTACGGAGTGATTGCCTCGGATGGATATTACGGCATCTATAAGAAAACAGCCGAAGGCGGTAAGCAGCTAGGTATGGGAGGAGAACAATTTACAGATAAAATAACAACCGGGGCAGTTACAAACCATATCCGCTTCGATTGTGTTGGTTCTACCCTGTCGTTATACGTCAACGGCAACCTGATCGACCAGCAGACAGACAGCAGTTACACGGACGGCAATGTAGGGTTGATCGCTGGAAGTTACACCCAGTCTGGCGTCGATATCCTCTTCGATAATTTTATTGTGTACCAACCAACCCCTGCCCAACAGCAATCAGGTAATTAATCGTCAATCAACCCTATGTCAACCAGCGGCTTTATCCTCAAACGCCCATGCGGCTTCTCACTATTTGCCTGATCCTGGCCATAGCCAGCATGGCGTGCGTTTTTCCGTTCACGCAATCTACTGCGGAAGACATCTTGTTTTATGATTACTTTGCGGATACGAGTAATAATTGGGATCAGGCATCAGATGATACCGCCTCCACAGATTATTACGCTGATGCCTATCGAATCATCATAAACGTGACCAATTACGAGGCATGGGCTAACCCGGGCAATAAGAGCTTTTCCGACACCAGCATTGAGGTGGATGCTACCAAGAACTCTGGCCCGGATGATAACGACTTCGGTGTCATCTGCCGGTATTCCAATGTAGACCAGTTTTATTATGCGATCATCAGCAGTGATGGCTATTATGCCATCATGAAGATGACTGACAACGGTTCCGAGTCGATCGGTGCTGGAAGCATGTTGGAAAGTGACAAGATCATCCAGGGGGCCACAACCAACCATATCCGCTTTGACTGCGTTGGCTCCACACTCACTCTCTACATAAACCGCTACCTGGTTGACCAACAGATCGATATAGACTACACCAGTGGAAATGTTGGCCTCATCGCTGGTACGTTCGAAACCCCGGGGACAGATATCTTGTTTGACAATTTCATCGTTTATAAACCTTGAACTGTAAAACCGGACCTACCAGATCACCTTCATCACTAGGTGCATTCCAATATGTTGGAAATTTTCGCAACGCTGTATCACAGTGCCGGAGATATGGTTCAACGAGAAATTGACATGAGACCATGAAGATATTCCTAGACATGGTCGGGTGCCGTTTGAACCAAAGCGAGCTCGAATCCTATGCACGGCAACTTCGCCTGGCTGGCCACACCTTAGCCCCTAATGCTGAATCAGCCGATATGGTTATCATCAACACCTGTATGGTGACGTCTGCGGCAGCCTCTGACTCGCGCCAAAAAATCCGCCAGGCAGCCCATGCGGGGAATGATTGCATCGTTGTCACGGGTTGTCTGGCAACACTCGATCCACAGGAAGTCACCAGCCTGCCGGGAGTCGTCAGGCTGGTTGATAATTTCAGAAAAGACGATCTGGTTTCCCAGCTGTTTAATATACCCCCGGCGACATTCGTGGACCGATTTATCCAACGCGAACCCATCCCAGGCACTCGCCTGCGCACACGGGCATTTATCAAGGTTCAGGATGGCTGCGATAATTATTGTACCTATTGCATCACCCGCCTTGCCAGGGGGTCCAGCCGGAGTCGCCCGGTTCAGGAAATTTTCGCCGATATCCAGGCTGCATTGGATGGCGGTGCTCAGGAGATTGTCCTCACCGGTGTACACTTGGGATCATGGGGGTATGATTTTGAAAAACCCGCTCACCTGAAGGACCTGATTCGGAAGATCCTCGATGAAACCCACGTCCCGCGACTACACCTGTCCTCACTCGAGCCATGGGATTTATCGGCTGAATTTTTTCATTTGTGGTCAGATGACCGCCTTTGCCGCCACCTGCACCTACCCCTCCAATCTGGCTGCGCGAGTACATTAAAGCGCATGGGGCGTAAGATCAATCCCCAGGCATATTCCGAGCTTGTCCACCAGGCTCGCCAGGCAGTGCCGGGCATCGCCATTACCACCGACATCATCACTGGTTTCCCCGGTGAGAGCGAGAATGAGTTTAGCGAAAGCTTACATTTCGTTGACGAGTTGAAATTTGCTGGTGGTCACGTATTCACATATTCCCCCAGGCCTGGCACAGCGGCTGCTGGCTTGCCAGATCAGGTTCCCATAAAATTTGCTAAGGAGAGAAATGTGCTCATGCGTAAGGTGCTCCAAGAAGGCGCATCGGAATTCTGCGCTCAGCATCTTGGACAAGTGGTATCGGTGTTGTGGGAGAAGGCTACCCCAATCAGTGAGGAGCGATGGCAATTGAGCGGGTTATCTGACAACTACCTCCGAGTTCATGCCGCTCACAATGCGCCTACCACGAACCTGATCATGAAGGTCAAAGTTGTTGGGATTGAACAGCAAGGCCTCAGCGGAGAAATCCTCCCAGCTTGAACAGAAGCAGGGCAGATAAGATACGATATAATCAATCCGTAAATCATAGCGTATTACGCGAAAGAAGTTATCCATGGACCTGAAAACCACGCTCCAAACAGACCTTAAAGATGCCATGCGCAAAGGGCAGGAAACCCGTAAGAGCACACTACGTATGGCATTAACTTCCATTCAGCTTGCTGAAGTCGAGAAAGACAGCCATATGGACGAAGCTGCCTACCTGGCGATTATCCAAAAAGAAGTCAAGTCCCGCCGCGAATCGATCGAGGATGCGAATCGCGCCAATCGCCCCGAATTGGTCACCCAGGCGGAAGAGGAGATCAAGGTGCTGCAAGCCTACCTGCCCCCCGCATTCAATCCCGAAGAGCTGGATAGCCTGGTAAAGGCAGCTATCGTTGAAGCTGACGCTAATTCGATTCGCGATATGGGCAAGGTGATGAAAATACTCAAACCGCAGTTGCAAGGCCGGGCAACCAACGATGAAGCCAGCCAGGCTGTAAAGAGGCTGTTACAGTAAAAAAAGTGCCTGCAATAAAATTTACCCGGCGGACGTTTTTCCTGGGGCTGATATTCCTGCTTTTTGGTGGGTTTATCATGGCAGCGCTATTAGTCCCAGTCTTGAAGGACCTCTATGAGCCACCACTCCAGGTCGGTGATGTAGCCCCGGTCGATATCCACGCGCCTACTACATTATCATACCCCAGCCAGATACTCACCCAACGGGAGCAGGAGGCTGCCGCCGATCAGGTTCCGGCCATTTATTCACCAGCAGATACCAATATCGCCCGGAAACAACTCGAACAGTTGCGCAACACCATCGCCTATATCTCAAATATCCGGGCCGATAGCTTGGCTACCCAGGAGCAAAAGATTAGCGATCTGACGGCCATCGAGGATGCTCAGCTCAATCGCGACCTGATCATTGCCATCTTATCCCTGAGCGGCTCGCGTTGGACTGCTGTCTCGCAGGAAGCTGCCAACGTCTTGGATCAGGTGATGCGCGAGCCAATCCGTGAAAGCCAGTTGCTGACTGTTTACCAAAAAGTCCCCAGACTGGTCAGCTTATCATTTCCGGAAGACCAATCTAGCATTATTACCGCGCTGGTTCAGGCGTTTATCGTCCCCAACAGTCTTTATGACGCAGAGCAAACCGAGGCTGCCAGCCAACAAGCCCGCCTTGAGGTCCAACCTGTAACTCGCACGTATAGGACCAATGAAATCATTATCCAGGCAGGCAAAGTAATCTCACCGACCGATTATGAAGCCCTCCAGCAGTATGGGTTGGCCCAACCGCAAAATCGCTGGCCAGATGTCATCAGCTCAATCGGGCTCACATTAATCACAGCGGCAATCTTCATATACTACTATCGGGCGCATCCCCAGGTTTTCAATGGCAGTTTGGGCCTAAGAAGACTGACGTTGATCATCACCCTTTTTATGCTTTTCTTGATCATTGCGCGTATTGTAATCCCTGGCCACGCCGTGATCCCGTATGTTTATCCGGTTATGGGTTATGCCCTGACCATTGCCACTTTGTTCTCCTCCGAGCTGGCGATCATCACGGTCATCCCATTAGCCTATATGATCCCTTACGGCCTGCCAGATGCCCAGGTTCTCACCCTTTACTATCTCTTGGGGAGTCTCTTCGGAATCTTCGTTGTACGCAAAGGTCAAAGGCTGACCTCTTTCTTCTGGGCTGGAGCAGCTGTCGCAATTTCGGGAGCCGTGGTTGCCATTGCCTACCGCATTATCCAACCTACAGCTGATTGGGTGGGTATTGCCACCCTTGCCCTCGCAGCACTCATCAATGGCATCGCCTCGGCCAGCATCGGATTGATCTTCCATTACTACCTGTCGCCTCTCCTGGGAATGATCTCCCATCTGCAGCTGATCGAGCTCTCACGGCCTGACCACCCCCTCCAACAGCTATTATTACGGAACGCCCCAGGCACCTATCAGCATAGCCTGCAGCTGGCAAACCTGGTGGAACAAGCTGCTGAGACAATTAATGGAGAGGCAGCTTTGGCGCGCGTAGGTGCACTGTATCACGATATTGGAAAGATCCTGAATCCGTTTTTCTTCATTGAAAACCAACCCTCCGGCAACATCAATACGCACAACGACTTGGATCCTGAGACGAGTGCAGCCACCATCATCCGGCATGTCAGCGATGGCCTGGAGCTGGGTCGAAAATATCACCTGCCCAAACAGCTGCTAGACTTCATTGGCCAGCACCACGGCACCACGATCACTCGTTACCAGTACACGCGCGCCCTCGAGCTGGCCGGGATGGACAAGACTGCGGTCGATATCGAGAAATTCCGTTACCCAGGACCCCGCCCCAGCACGCGCGAGATTGCCATGCTCATGCTGGCCGACACCTGTGAAGCACGTATGCGTGCAGAACGACCCAAAGATGAAGAAGCCTTGCACGAACTGATTAAAAGCGTGATCAAGGATAAGCTTGATCTTGGTGAGCTGGACGACACCCAGTTGACCCTAAAAGACCTGGAGGAGATCGCTGATTCCTTTACATCCACGCTAAGAGGTGTATATCACCCACGTATCCAGTATCCAAAATCGGATAATGATGAAAAAACCAGGCCGGTAAATTATCGCCTCCCCGATGGTGACACACCCCCCCTCCCGGTTGACACTGGAACATCCTCCCAACACACCTAGCCCTCCACAAGAAGAAGGAATTATGGTCACGCTTCAGGTGAAACGGAACATCAGGCTCCTGGTCGAAAAATCTAAATTGCTGCAAGCCGCCCAATTGACCCTGGATATGGCTGAACTTGCTCAAAAAGCGGAGCTGGGCATTGTCATTGGAAATGATGAATTCATTCGCAGCCTTAATAAAAAATACAGGCAGGTCGATGCACCAACGGATGTGCTCTCTTTCACTGCGGGTGAAGTGGACCCTGATACATCCGATTTATACCTGGGAGATGTGGTGATCTCGCTGCCGCGCGCCCAGGAACAAGCCAACACGGGGGGGCATTTGCTGGTAGAGGAGCTACAGTTGCTAGTGGTGCATGGCTCCCTGCACCTGCTGGGTTATGACCACGTAGAGGCGAGCGAGAAGAATAAAATGCAAGCTGCCCAGGATAAGATCCTGGGTGAGCTGGGTGTACGAGCAATCGGGAAATTATAGCTATGGCTGGCCAGCCACCTGGTTTTTTACGCTCGCGCCTCAAGGCGTTTGGTTATGCCTTTTCTGGATGGTGGTATGTCATCCGGACCCAACGCAATGCCTGGATACACATGCTGGTCAGTATTGCGGTGGTATTGTTATCTCTGCTCTTGCAAATTTCTGCAAATGGCTGGGCATTGATCATCCTGGCGATTGCCCTGGTGTGGATCGCTGAGTTTCTCAACACCGCCCTTGAAGCCGTGGTGGATTTAGCCAGCAACCGCCAGGACCATGAGCTAGCCAGGGTGGGCAAAGACGTAGGTGCGGCAGCCGTATTGATTGCAGCCATTGCCAGCGTCATCATCGGCTTGCTTGTACTGGGTCCCCCCTTATTGGCAATGATCAATTCACACTTTTAACATTTTCATAATCACGGTTTCGAATATATATAGTATTTATCAATATAATCAAGGTAATCACCGGAGGTGGGTATGGCAAATTCCTTCCGATTTGGTACTGTAGGTTCCCCCATTTCAACCCCTAAAAAGCCAGGGGGAAGTGTTGGAGCCGTTTTACGCTTGAGAGAATTGGGATTGGATGCCCTGGAGCTAGGTTGGGTACGTGCCGTGCGGGTGTCCGAGGAAACATGCGCAGCCATCCGTGCTTGTGCGGGAGAGCAGGATGTCAAGATCAGCATCCATGCCCCCTATTTCATCAACTTGAACGCCAGCGATGAGGAATGGGTAAATTCACGCAAGCGCCTGATGGATGCCGCATTTTACGGGAACTTGGCTGGGGCAAGCGATATCATCTTCCATCCGGGGTCATACTTTGGAAAACCTCCTACGGAAGTCCTGCCATTGGCTATTCAACGCCTGCAGGGTTGTATGCAGGAGATCAGGTCAGCGGGTAACCTTGTGGTGCTACGCCCAGAAACCATGGGCAAGTCTGCCATGCTCGGCTCCCTGGAAGACACCCTGGAGATGGCAAAGTCAGTGAAGGGTATAGTACCCTGCATTGATTTTGCCCATCTGCACGCACGCCCTGGGGATGGCTCTGTGAACACCTATGAGGAATTTTCGAGTATCCTCGAGCAATATGGAAATGCCCTGGGAAGCCATGCCCTCTCTGACCTGCACATCCACCTGTCGGGCATCAAATACACTGAAAAGGGTGAACGGGAGCACCTGCCCATCCAGGAATCTGATCTGAACTTGGAAGGCCTGTTCAAAGCCCTGCACGACTTTCACGGCAAGGGCAGGATATTGTGCGAAAGCCCGGTCATGGAAGACGACGCAATCTACATGAAGGAACTATGGGGCAAAAAATAAGGCCGCCACGATAATGGCAGCCAATGGTATCGATTGAATAGGCTATTGCTCAGCGTACCTGGTTGAAATAGATGATCACCAGGTTCTTCTGGCAGTCTTCATATGTGTTGAAATAGATTCTGTCGGATAACGGCAGGTTTTGCTGGTCAAGCAGTTGGATCCACAGTGTGCCTTCCGAAGGGATTAGCTGATTGGCAATGGTGATCTCAAACCCTCCGAAACCATACTGGGGTGCCAGCCCGGTCATGGCTAAATTTTCAACGCTCTCCGCACCAGTCAACGCGCCACCCAGCTCGACGAATAAGCCTCTCACGGCTTCACCATTCAGGCTGGTTGCCTGACCAGCCACACCCATCCAGTCGCAGCTTGCCGTCTGGTGAAATTGCGACGCAGTAATCAAGGATGGGCTTCCCTGCTGAAGCTCGAAGGCATACTCGTCTGCCGGTTCAACCATCACAGCAGGTTTCTCTGTAGGAATTACTTCCTGCCTCAGCACTGGTCCGGCTACCAGTGTGGGGATTGGCGTTTCCACTCCGGCCTGGGGCATGCTCGTCGGTGTCCAGGTTGGTACCAGGGTATGGCGTGGGGTCACAGTCACAGTCGGCGGAAGCAAGGCCGGGTTAAGCGTGCCAGGTGGGAATGGATTTAAAGAACTGTTTGGATTCAAAAAGAGGATGACAAAATAGGACAACACGCACACTAATGTCACCAGGATTAAGACCGTCAGGATATTCCAAATCCTGGCGCTGGATCTCTTCGCTGGTGCCGGCTCTTGCTCCTCTTTTTGATGTGATAAATGCATGAATCAGATCCCCTGACGCCCGTTTTTATGGGACAAGTATTTGTATGTCACTTTGTGACTTGCGCTCAGCAAGCCATGCCTGCACGGCTTCAAGCTGTAACACCCGGCGCGCGTCCGGCGAAAGCGGATGTTCGGGGTCACGTTCTAGCAGGTAAAGCACATGGTAGCCAACATCCGTGTGGATGACCGGGCTGTACTTTTCACCCTGGAGAGCGAAGGCTGCTTCTTCGATGGCTGGCTGATTCAAGTATCCGCGTGGAAACCATCCCAAATCTCCCCTGGTCAGCGGGTCATAGGTGTTGACCAGATCTAGAAAATCCTCGCCGGATTGTAACGAAGCATACACCTGATCGGCTTCGGCTTGGGTTGGTACCAGGATCTGCAGGATGTGCACCTGATCAGCAGTTTCAGCGACCCCGGCAGTGATCTGGTCACGCATTAAGGCAGCACCGATGGAACGTTTATAAGCAGTTTTGAAAGTATCAATGGTATAGCCATTCTCAGCGATCCAGGTGTCCAATGCCTGTGCTCCACCCAGCTGGTTTTCTAATGTTTCAATCCTTGATTCGAGAAGAGCATCGTCCACAATAAACCCATTTTCAACCGCGGCCTGTGCCAGCAGTGTTTGGTCAATCAATTCGTCCAGCACGACCGTCTTGGTATCCGATGCCAGAATCGTGCCAGTTATCACAGTGGCAGCCTGGTAACGAGCAATCTCCGCCTGGTATTCTTCCAGGGTGATTGCTTCACCATTCACCGTGGCAGCACTGGGTACAGGGGTGGCTGTGGGTGGTAAAGGAGTATTTGTCGGTGTGGGGGTGTTGATCACCGTCCCTGTGGTTATTGCCTGTGATGAAGTACTGGTAGCCTTGGGGCTACCTGTATTACAGGCAGTGACCAACAGGAGTAGCAAGCAAACAAATAGGGTATTTTTTCTCTTAAGGAAGCTCATTTGTCAGATTATACCCGTATTTCAAATCCCCCCTTCCTGATGGATGCCTGGACTGCCATGCTCAAATCACACCTCAATTTACGATAGCCCTAGTCAATTCAAAAGATAAT